>CAYODB010000065.1:0-4945 GCA_964402495.1 uncultured Bordetella sp. | reverse complement strand
CGCATACAGCGCGCCGCTGGCTTCATCCTTCCAGCTGACGGACGCCTTGCTGACGCGCACGCCGTCGACTTCCAGCTTGATCGCCGAGGTGCCCGGCTGCGGCTCCACGGGCTTGACAGGCGTATCGGCCTTCTCCCCTGCGCCCAACAAGTCATCGAAGTTGGTCTTGCCGTCCTTGTACTTGACCAGGTTGGCGTGCAGCCCGTCGAGCTGGATCTGGTCCACCACCACTTGTTTGGACAGCAGCGGGATGAGTTCCAGCGAAACGCGCATGTCGTCGAGCCCGGCGAATTCCTTATCGCTTCTGAACTCCGACAGACGGGTCCTGCCGAGATGCACGCCGATCTTCGGAAACAGCATCAGGCGGATGTCACCCTCGATGGTGAGCGTGCGCTGCGTCTTTTCCCTGACCAGTTCGGCAACCTGCGATTTGTACTGGTTGGGATCGAAGGTGGCAGCGATGAAGGCGAGGGTACCCGCGAACAGCAGGACAACGGCACCGACGGCGATCAGAACCCACTTCAGGATTTTCATTGGCAGCGGCTCATGAGACCACGTTGATATGGAGCGGGTGAAGGGGATCGAACCCTCGTCTAAAGCTTGGGAAGCTTTCGTTCTGCCATTGAACTACACCCGCGAATGGCCAATTCTACGTCAGGCGGACTCGGATGAGAGCGGGTGAAGGGGTGGTGCCCCTCGTGCTAGGATTCGCATTACAGGCACTCTTTAAGTATCTTGAAGTGATTGAAGTCATTATCAATGGGCGGGCCAGGTCGTTTGCAGCGCCGTTGAACGTTTCCGGACTGCTGGGCCTACTCGACCTCCAGGGCAAGCGCATCGCGCTCGAGCGCAACGGCGAAATCGTGCCGTGCAGCCAGTTCGATGCGGCGGAACTCGCGGACGGCGATGCCCTCGAAATCGTGGTGGCGGTTGGCGGCGGCTAGGGCCAACTCGCAGCCATCCTTGATACACGAACAACCAGCCACCATTCACTAATTTATGGATCAACTCGTCATAGCTGGCAAGGCTTATTCGTCCCGCCTTCTCGTCGGCACCGGCAAGTACCGGGACTTCGCGCAAACCCGTGAAGCCATCGACGCCAGCGGCGCACAGATCGTGACGGTGGCGATACGCCGGACCAACATCGGGCAAAGCCGGGATGAACCGAACCTGCTCGATTCGCTTCCGCCAAGCCAGTACACGATCCTGCCGAACACCGCCGGCTGCTATACGGCGCAGGACGCGGTACGAACCCTGCGTCTCGCCCGTGAGCTGCTCGACGGCCACGACTTGGTGAAACTGGAAGTGCTCGGCGATCCCAATACCCTTTATCCGAACATCGTGGAAACGCTGGCCGCGGCGCAGACCCTGGTAAAGGAAGGCTTCAAGGTTATGGTCTATACCTCCGACGATCCCATCATTGCCAGGCAGCTCGAGGAAATCGGCTGCGTGGCCGTCATGCCGCTAGCGTCGCTGATCGGATCCGGCATGGGCATCCTCAATCCCTGGAACCTGCAGATCATCATCGCCGAAGCCAAGGTACCGGTCCTCGTCGATGCAGGGGTCGGCACGGCCTCCGATGCCGCCATCGCCATGGAGCTGGGCTGCGAGGGCGTATTGATGAATACCGCGATCGCCGCGGCCAGGGATCCTGTCATGATGGCCTCCGCCATGAAGAAAGCCGTGCAGGCGGGGCGCGAAGCCTTCCTGGCGGGTCGCATGCCCAAAAAGCTCTATAGTGCGTCGCCCTCTTCTCCCGCCGACGGCAAGATTGCCCCGTCGAATCAGGGTAAAGCGGCCTAAGCGGCCTTCTCCGCAAGTCATTCACCGGCATTTCCCTTTCGCGCTACACCTGCGGGCGCTATGATTCGCGCCCGGTGAATCCTTCAGTACGACATATCCGCAGTTACGTGCTGCGTCAGGGACGCGTGTCGACCGCCCAGCGCCGCGCGCTCGACACAATGCTGCCGGTGTTCGGCATTCCTTTCGCCGCCACCCGCCAGAATTTCGATTCGAACTTCGGCCGCTCCGCTCCGCACATCCTGGAGATCGGATTCGGCATGGGCGAGACCACGGCGCAGATTGCCGCTGCACAGCCGCAGAACGACTACCTGGGCATTGAAGTGCACACCCCAGGCGTCGGCGGGCTGCTGCGCCTGCTCGAAGCACAGAAGCTGCGCAATGTCCGCATCATCCAGCACGATGCGATGGAAGTGGTGGAGCACATGATCGCGCCGGACAGCCTCGCCGGCCTGCACATTTTTTTCCCGGATCCGTGGCCGAAGAAACGCCATCACAAGCGCCGCCTGATCCAGGCGCCTTTCGTCAGTGCGTTGTCGGGTCGCTTGCGGCCTGGCGGATACTTTCACGTCGCCACCGACTGGGAGGAATACGCACTCCAGATCCTGGACGTGCTGTCGGCGGAGCCCCTGCTGGAGAACACCGCGGCGGGTTTCGCGCCGCGGCCCGGGCACCGGCCGCTCACCAAGTTCGAAAGCCGCGGCCTGAAGCTGGGCCACGGTGTCTGGGACGTCCTGTTCCGCCGAAAGTAGTACCTAGACCAGGAAGACCTGTAGCAGGTCGTTGAGGAAGCGTTGCCCCTTGAGTGTCGGACGCAGGCGCAGGTGGTCGCGCTCGATCAGGCCTTTGCTTTCTGCTTCCTTCAATTCACGCGCGATGCGGTGCAGGGGAAGCCCGGTGCGTTCCTCGAAAATCCGCAATTCGATTCCATCCACCAGCCGCAGCGCGTTCATCATGAACTCGAAGGGCAATTCGTTCACTCCGACCTGATTTTCCTGCTGGATCGCGGTACCGGCGTTCGTTTTTTCCATGTACTCGCGCGGTTGCTTCCAGCGCATCTGCCGCAGCACGCGGCCGGGAAAGGAGATCTTGCTGTGCGCCCCGGCGCCGATGCCGAGGTAATCCCCGAACATCCAGTAGTTCAGGTTATGCCGCGCCTGACGCTCCGGAAGCGCAAATGCGGACGTCTCGTAGTGCACATAGCCGGCCTGCGCCAGGCGCTGCTCGATCGCCTCCTGCATGTCCGCCGACGCTTCGTCGTCCGGCAGTTTCGGCGGATGCCGGTGGAAAAAGGTATTGGGTTCGATGGTCAGGTGATACGCGGAGAGGTGTGTCGGCGAGAAAGCCAGTCCGGCCTCGATGTCAGCCAGCGCCTGCCCGATGGTCTGGCCGGGCAGGCCGTACATCAGGTCCAGGTTGAAATTATCGAACGTGGTGCGCGCGATTTCGAGCGCGGCACGCGCCTGCGCATCGTCATGGATGCGGCCCAACGCCTTGAGGTGCGACGGATCGAAGCTCTGGATGCCAACCGAAAGCCGGTTCACGCCGGCGGCGCGAAAGCCGGCAAACCTGCTCGCCTCGAATGTCCCGGGGTTGGCTTCCAGCGTGATCTCCGCATCGGGCATCAGGGTCAATCGCGCACGGATCGCGGACAGCAGTTCATCGACCGCCTGCGCGGACAGCAGGGAAGGCGTGCCACCGCCAAAAAAAATCGTGCGCACCGGTCGTCCCCAGATCAGCGGTAACGCCGCATCCAGGTCCGCGACCAGCGCGCGGACATACTGCGCTTCAAGTTTCTGATCCAGGCTCTTCTCCCTCTCCGCCTCGAGGGGGAAAGGGCCGGGGTGAGGTGGTCCTTTCAGTTCGTGTGAATTGAAATCGCAGTACGGGCACTTGCGCACACACCAGGGAATGTGGACATACAACGCGAGCGGCGGCAGCACGGAGAGTGCCACTGTCGTCGCGGGACTGGAGAGTTTCTGGATCTGCATTGGCAGGAAATCTTGAGATCGCTATGCGTTCACTATAACCTTTCGCCGGCCGCATCCGCATGCGCCGGTTCCCGCGACAACCGGTTCCAGACAGGATCCATCACCAATGCCATCACCGGCACGCCCCTCTACGCAATCCGACCCGATCGGGGTCTTCGATTCCGGCGTCGGTGGGCTGACCATCCTGCGCGAGATCCGGGCGGCGCTGCCCTGCGAGGATCTCGTTTACGTCGCCGATGCGGGCCACCTTCCCTATGGCGACAAACCCCTGGATTTCGTGCGCGGGCGCGCCCTTGCCATCACCGAGTTCCTGGTCGGCCTCGGCGCCAAGGCAATCGTGGTCGCCTGCAATACGGCCACTGCCGCGGCCATCGATTCCCTGCGCGAACGCTATGCCATTCCCTTCATCGGCGTCGAACCGGCGGTGAAGCCGGCGGCAGCGGCAAGCCGGAGCGGCGCCATCGGCGTTCTGGCTACGAACGCAACCCTGAAAAGTGCGCGATACGCGGCTCTGGTGGACCGTTTCGCGCAGGGGACGCGGGTTCTGGAGCAGCCCTGCGCGGGGTTGGCCGATCATATAGAGCGCGGCGGGCTCGATGATGCGGCGACCGAAGAACTGGTGCGGGGCTTTGTTGCCCCGCTGCTCGCGGCGGGTGCGGATACCATCGTGCTCGGTTGCACCCACTACCCATTGATCGCCCATATCGTACGCAAGGTCGCCGGACCGCAGATCGCCGTGGTCGAAAATGGAACGGCCGTGGCCCGCGAACTCGCCAGGCAGCTGACGGCACATGAATGCCAGCGCAGTGAGGGCATCGGGGCCCAGACGTTCTGGGCCAGCGGACGGATCGGAGAGATGGAGCAGGTCCTTCCGCGTTTGTGGCCGGCGCATGCGCGAGTGATGCCGCTGCCTCATACCGCCGGCGGCCTTGCCGGCGCGAGCAGTTCAGTCTGAGCGGCGCACCGCCCGGATGATGCGCAGGACCACCGGAAGCAGCAGGCCGCTGCGATAAGCCAGGCGCAGCAGCCGCCTCGGCCCGATCACCATCAAGCCGGCCGCGGCTGCACCAACCAGAAAAGGCTGCGACTTGATATAGCGTCCGGCGCGCCGCAGCGAGTCGGCCATGCCCAACGACTGGCGCAGCACCACCGAG
>CAYODB010000064.1:13981-17503 GCA_964402495.1 uncultured Bordetella sp. | reverse complement strand
GCATTCGTCGATCTGGGCGGCATTGACGGCCTGCTGCACATCACGGACCTGGCCTGGCGGCGGGTCAAGCATCCTACGGAAGTCCTCAATGTCGGTGACGAAGTCACCGCCAAGATCCTCAAGTTCGACCAGGAAAAGAACCGCGTCTCCCTGGGCCTCAAGCAACTCGGCGAAGATCCCTGGGTGGGCCTGTCGCGCCGTTACCCCACCAGCACCCGCCTGTTCGGCAAGGTTTCCAACCTGACCGATTACGGCGCGTTCGTGGAGATCGAGCAGGGCATCGAAGGCCTGGTCCACGTTTCCGAAATGGACTGGACCAACAAGAACGTGCATCCGTCGCGCGTGGTGCAGCTTGGCGATGAAGTCGAAGTCATGATCCTCGAGATCGACGAAGACCGCCGCCGTATCTCCCTGGGCATGAAGCAGTGCAAGCCGAATCCCTGGGAAGAATTTTCCGCCAATTACAAGAAGGGCGACAAGGTCCGCGGCCAGATCAAGTCCATCACCGACTTTGGCATTTTCATCGGCCTGCCCGGCGGCATCGACGGCCTGGTGCACCTGTCCGACCTGTCGTGGAGCGTTGCCGGCGAGGAAGCGGTGCGCAACTACAAAAAGGGCGACGAACTCGAGGCGATGGTGGTTTCCATTGACGTCGAGCGCGAACGCATTTCCCTCGGCATCAAGCAGCTCGAAGGCGATCCGTTCACCAATTTCGTCGCCGTTCACGACAAGGGCGCCGTGATCGAAGGCCTGGTCAAGGCGATCGATCCCAAGGGTGCAGTGGTGCAATTGGATATAGACGTGGAAGGTTACCTGCGAGCTTCGGAAATCACGCGTGACCGCGTCGAAGACATACGTACCCACTTGAAGGAAGGCGACAAGGTTTCGGCGATGATCATCAATATCGACCGCAAGAACCGCAACATCAATCTTTCGATCAAGGCGAAGGATGCGGCCGACGAAACCGAAGCGCTGCAGAAGCACTCTGCAGAAAGTGCCGGCAGCGCTGGCACGACGAACCTGGGGGCCTTGCTCAAGGCCAAACTGGATAACAAGAATTCCGCGCAATAAATAGGAAGCGCCATGACCAAGTCGGAGCTGATTGCCAAGCTGGCGGCGCATTTTCCCCAGCTCGTTGCGAACGACGCCGAACTCGCGGTGAAGATGATCCTGGACGCCATGGCCAAAAGCCTGGTGCAGGGCCATCGCATCGAGATTCGCGGCTTTGGAAGCTTCGGTTTGAACTACCGACCTCCGAGAGTCGGGCGCAATCCGAAGTCCGGCGACAAGGTGCACGTGCCGGCCAAGTACGTCCCGCATTTCAAGGCAGGCAAGGAATTGCGCGAGCGCGTGGACTTCGTCAAGGGTCCATAAGCCGTGCCGTTGCGCTGGCCAGAAACTGCTGGCGGCACCATCGCGAGATCGTGCCGCTTTTTTTCGCCCGGTGGTGGCATCGCATGCCGGCGTGACGGGGCTCGCTGATGCGCTACCTGTCCTGGGCATTGCGGATCCTGCTGTTCCTGTTCCTGTTCGGGTTTGCCCTCAAGAACACCAGTCCCGTCACGGTGCGTTTTTATCTCGGCAGCCAGTGGGACTCGCCCCTGGCCCTGGTCCTGCTGGTGTTTTTCGCAGCGGGAGCGGCCGCGGGCGTGGCGGCCTGCCTGGGCCATGCCTACCGGCAGCGACAGGAGGTCCTGGACCTGCGCAGGGAACTGCGCAGCAAGTCCGTCACCCTCGACGATGCAGGATAAGCAGATCATGCCGTTCCAACCGCTGACTCGAGTGGCCTACTGAATGGAATTCGAATTCTGGTGGTTGCTTGGATTTCCGCTGTTCTTCGCGCTGGGCTGGATGGCCGCGCGGGTAGACATCAAGCAGCTTCTGTCCGAATCGCGCGCGCTGCCCCTGTCGTATTTCAAGGGCCTCAACTTCCTCCTCAACGAGCAGACTGACAAGGCGATTGAAGCCTTCATCGAGGTCGTCAAGGTCGATCCGCAAACGGTCGAACTGCACTTCGCGCTGGGCAGCCTGTTCCGCCGGCGCGGCGAGGTCGAGCGTGCCATCCGCATGCATGAAAACCTGCTAGGCCGTACGGATCTCGCGCCCGAGCAGAAGCTGGTTGCGCTCTATGAACTGGCGCAGGACTACCTGAAGGCGGGATTGCTGGACCGCGCCGAGGAACTGTTCGGCAGGCTGCAGGGCACGCAATACGAACAACAGGGATTCAAGTTCCTGCTGGAGATCTACGAGCAGGAGAAGGACTGGTACAAGGCGATCGAGACCTCGCGCAAGATGGATGCCGTCACCGGCGAGTCGAGCGCAAAGGACATCGCAAATTTCTACTGCGAACTCGCCCTCGGTGAAATGAGCAATTCGCGCTGGGGCGCCGCCCGGGACTTCCTGCGCGAAGCGCTGGTGGTGAACCGGCGCTGCACCCGGGCCAACATGCTGTATGGCGACATCGAGCTGGCGCAGGGAAGTACGGAAGCGGCGATCGAAGCGTGGAAAAGCATCGAGAGCCAGAATCCGGGCTATATTGCCCTGGTGGCCGAAAAGCTGCTCGCCGCCTACGGCAGCCTCAACAAGGCCGCCGAGGGCCTGCACCTGCTGCGTGGTTATCTGGCCACCCATCCATCACTGGACCTGCTGAACGTGATATTCCAGGGAGAGCTCGACATCAGCGGCCCGGAGGCGGCCTACCGACTGGTTCGCGACGAACTCGCGCGCAACCCCACGCTTCTGGGGCTGGACAAGCTGCTCGAGGCCCAGTTGCTGGAAGCGCCCGCGGAGCGCCGCCATGACCTGCAACTGATCAAGAACCTGGTGCACCAGCACACCCGCAGCCTGGCCCTTTATCGTTGCGATACCTGCGGCTTCAAGGCCCGGCAGTTTTACTGGCACTGTCCCGCCTGCAATGGCTGGGAGACCTATCCGCCGCGCCGGTCGGAAGAACGGGAGCCGGCATGACGGCAGTGGCGGCGCTCACAGGCCCGCTCGTCGTGGTTGCGCTCGACTTCGCCGAGGCGAAATCCGCGTTGGCCCTGGTGCAAAGACTCAGTCCGCAAGCCTGCCGCCTCAAGGTGGGCAAGGAATTGTTCACTGCGGCGGGGCCCGCTTTCGTCGAAATCCTGACGCAGCGCGGCTTCGATGTTTTCCTGGACCTGAAATTCCATGACATTCCCAACACGGTGGCGCAGGCCTGCAAGGCCGCAGCCCGGCTCGGTGTCTGGATGCTCAACGTCCATGCACTGGGAGGCAGGGCGATGCTGCAGGCGGCGCGCGAAGCCATTGAGTCCGGGGGGCATCGCCCGCACCTGATCGCGGTGACCGTGCTGACGAGCATGGCGCAAGCGGACCTGCGCGAAGTCGGTATCGACGCCACTCCGCTCGACGCGGCCATGCGGCTGGCGGGACTTGCGCGCGACAGCGGCCTCGATGGCGTGGTCTGTTCAGCGCACGAAGCCGGGCAGATCCGCGAACGCTTCGGCGAAGCATTTCTGCGGGTCACACCCGGCATACGCC
>CAYODB010000064.1:0-13971 GCA_964402495.1 uncultured Bordetella sp. | reverse complement strand
CGGCGACCAGAAACGGGTGATGACACCGGTCCTGGCGCTGCAGTCCGGGGCGAGCTATCTGGTCATCGGCCGCCCGGTCACGAAAGCAGCGGAGCCGCTGCAAGTCCTGTTTCGTATCAATTCGGAACTCGCTGCTTTGGAGAACAACAAGTGAAAATCACAATCATCGGCACCGGTTACGTCGGTCTCGTATCCGGAGCGTGTTTCGCCGATCTCGGCAACGATGTGCTGTGCCTCGATCTCGACGAGAAAAAGGTCGCAATCCTGAATGCCGGGGGAATCCCGATCTACGAGCCGGGGCTCGAACAACTGGTCAGGCACAATGCGGCCGCGGGGCGGCTGCGTTTCACCACGAACGTCGAGGAAAGCGTGGCGCACGGCGAGGTCCAGTTCATCGCGGTGGGCACGCCCGCCGACCAGGATGGCTCGGCCGACATGCGCCATGTGCTCTCGGCAGCGCGCAACATCGGCCGCTACATGAATGAATATCGGGTCGTAGTCGACAAATCCACGGTGCCGGTGGGTACCGCCGAGCGGGTGCAGGCCGTCATCGAAGAGGAACTGAAGCGCCGCGGCACCAGCCTGTCTGTCGGCGTGGTATCCAATCCCGAGTTTCTCAAGGAAGGGGCCGCGGTCAACGATTTCATGCGTCCCGACCGCATCGTCGTGGGCAGTGCCGACGAACGCGCCACGCAGGTCATGCGCCAGCTTTATAACCCGCTCCTGCGCAACCACGACCGCATGCTGGTCATGGACCTGCGCTCGGCGGAACTGACCAAGTACGCCGCCAATGCCATGCTTGCGACGCGGATTTCGTTCATGAACGAACTCGCCAACCTGGCGGAAAAACTGGGTGCCAATGTCGAGGCGGTGCGCAATGGCATCGGATCGGACCAGCGTATCGGTTATCACTTCCTCTATGCTGGCGTCGGCTACGGCGGTTCCTGCTTTCCCAAGGACATCCAGGCGCTGCAGCACACCGCCGGCGAATACGGCATGCAACTTACCATCCTCGACGCCGTGGAAAAGGTGAATCGCACCCAGAAGCAGCGCATCCTGGAGAAGGTGCGCATCCGTTTCGGTGAACACCTGGACGGGCGGACCTTCGCGATCTGGGGGCTGTCGTTCAAGCCCAATACCGACGACATGCGCGAAGCGCCGAGCCGTGTCGTCATAAGCGGCCTGTTGTCGCGCGGAGCAACCGTCAACGTCTACGATCCGGTCGCGATGGAGGAGGCCGGGCGTCTCTACGCGAAAGAATCCGGTGTCCGCTTTGCGTCCTCCACCACGGCAGCGCTGGACGGCGCGGATGCGCTGATCATCGTCACCGAATGGAAGGAATTCCGCAGTCCCGATTTTGACGACATGAAGAAGCGCCTGAAGACCCCGGTGGTCTTCGACGGCCGCAACCTTTACGATCCCGCGTTGATGCGCAGTACCGGAATCGAGTATTTTTCGGTCGGCAGGCCTTAAGATCAGCGAACAGTAAACGGTGAACAGTGAACGGTGAACGGTGAACAGTGAACAGTAAACGGTGAACACCAGACTGCGCACCCTTGCGGGTATTCCCACAAGGGGATACCGGCGTTGCCATAACCGGTCTAAAAGGGTACTCCGGGTTTCGCCAGGGTATTCGACCATAACGAGTGACAATTAACGGGCAGATGCAGATAAAACCGCAAACCCTGAACAAGGCGCGGGTGCTGGTGGTCGGCGACGTCATGCTCGACCGCTACTGGTTCGGAGAGGTGAACCGGATATCTCCGGAAGCGCCGGTGCCGGTCGTCAAGGTGGGGCGCACCGAGGAGCGCCTGGGAGGCGCGGCCAATGTGGCGCGCAACATCGCCGCGATCGGCGCGAAGGCCGCGCTATTGTCGGTAGTCGGGCAGGATGAGGCGGCCGATTGCATTCAGCGCCTGCTCGAAGCCGATTCGATAGCCGGGCAGTTGCATCGGGATCCCGGCCTGGCGACCACCATCAAATTGCGCGTGATCGGTCGCCAGCAGCAGTTGTTGCGCGTCGATTTCGAAACCGAGCCCGGTCACGAAGTGCTGGCCGCCAAGCTCGCGGATTTCGAAGCGCGGCTGCCGGAAACCGACGCCGTCATCCTGTCGGATTATGGCAAGGGCGGCCTCAAGCACATCGAACGCATGATCGGGCTGGCGCGTGCCGCCGGCAAGCCTGTGCTCGTGGATCCCAAGGGCGACGACTATGCCCGTTATCGCGGGGCGACGGTGCTAACGCCTAACCGCGCGGAGTTTCGCGAAGTGGCAGGACGCTGGAAGGACGAGGACGACCTGACGGCGCGGGCGCAGAAATTGCGCGAGGACCTCGGCGTGCAGGCGCTGCTGGTGACGCGCAGCGAAGAGGGCATGACGCTTTACCGCAAGGGCGACCGGCTGCACGTGCCGGCGGTGGCGCGCGAAGTGTACGATGTCAGCGGCGCGGGAGACACCGTGATTGCCATCCTCGGCGTGATGCTGGCCGCCGGAGGCGATTTCCCCGACGCCGTGCATTTGGCGAACAAGGCCGCGGGCATCGTGGTCGGCAAGCTGGGCACCGCAGTCGTTCATTTCGAAGAACTGTTTTCCTGAACGGATCGACCATGTATATCGTCGTCACCGGCGCGGCCGGGTTTATCGGCTCGAACATCGTCAAGGCGCTGAACGAGCGTGGAGAGACCAGCATCCTTGCGGTTGACAATCTCAGCCGCGCCGACAAGTTCCGCAATCTCGCGGATTGCGATATCGCCGACTACCTCGACAAGGGACATTTCCGCTCCGCGCTGGATGCCGGTTCCTTCGATGGAGACCTGGCGGCGATCCTGCATCAGGGCGCCTGCTCGGACACCATGCATACCGACGGCCGCTACATGATGGAGAATAACTACCGTTACTCGGCGGACCTGCTGGCCTACTGCCAGGCCGAGTCGGTGCCCCTGATCTATGCATCGTCCGCGGCCGTGTATGGAGCCGGACCGGTGTTCAAGGAAGGCAGGGAGAACGAACATCCGCTGAACGTCTACGGATACTCGAAGTTCCTGTTCGACCAGGTGGTGCGCCGCCGTTGGGACGAGAATACCGCGCAGGTGGTGGGGCTGCGCTATTTCAACGTGTACGGACCGCGTGAAGAGCACAAGGAGCGCATGGCTTCCGTCGCCTTCCACTGCTTCAACCAGTATCGCGAGACCGGGAAAGTGAAACTGTTCGAAGGAAGTGGAACTTATGCGGCCGGCGAGCAGCGGCGCGATTTTATTTCCGTCGAGGATGCAGTGAAGGTCAATCTGTATTTCCTCGACAATCCGAAGAAAACCGGCATATTCAATTGCGGAACCGGTGCGTCGCAAACCTTCAACGATGTCGCGGTTGCCACGGTCAATGCCCTGCGCGCCAAAGCCGGGGAGAACCCGCTGTCACTGGCCGACCTGACCCGGCAGGGCGTCATCGAGTACGTCCCCTTTCACGCGGGCCTGAAAAGCAAGTACCAGAGTTTCACGGAGGCCGACCTGGCGGAGTTGCGCAGCACGGGCTACGACGCGCCGTTCTTCAACGTGCAGACGGGTGTCGCGCGCTATGTCGAATGGCTGATCGAGACTGGGGGGCGCTGAACCCGCCGCCTGACACGGCGAGTATGATGCCTGATGGATCGCAATCCCGTTAACGCCTATAAAACCCTCGATGATTTCGTGGGCGATACCCCGCTGGTGCGCCTGAAGCGCATTCCGGGCGACACGAGCAATGTCATCCTGGCAAAACTGGAGGGCAACAATCCTGCCGGTTCGGTAAAAGACAGACCCGCGCTTTCGATGATCCGGCGCGCGGAGGAGCGTGGCCAGATCAGGCCGGGCGATACCCTCATCGAGGCGACCAGCGGTAATACCGGGATCGCCCTGGCGATGGTCGCCGCTATGCGGGGCTACCGGATGATCCTGGTGATGCCCGAGCACCTCTCCGTGGAGCGGCGCCAGAGCATGGCGGCGTTCGGCGCGAAGTTCGTGCTGACCCCGAAACAGGGCGGCATGGAAAAGGCGCGGGACATCGCCTCGGAAATGCAGGCGCGGGGCGAGGGGTTGATCCTCGACCAGTTTGCCAACCCAGACAATCCGCTGTCCCACTACGAGGGCACGGCTGCGGAAATCTGGCGCGATACCAGCGGCCAGATCACGCATTTCGTCAGCAGCATGGGCACCACCGGCACCATCATGGGTTGCTCGCGCTTCTTCAAGGAGAAGAACCCGGCCATCCAGATTGTCGGCTGCCAGCCCACCGACGGATCGCAAATCCCCGGCATCCGCAAATGGCCCGAAGCCTATCTGCCGAGAATTTTCGACCGCAATCGGGTGGATCAGGTGGTGGAGATCGCGCAGGCCGACGCGGAGGAAATGGCGCGCAGGCTGGCGAAGGAGGAAGGCATATTCGCCGGCATTTCTTCCGGCGGCGCCCTGTGGGCGGCGCTTCAGGTTTCGGCGAAAGTGAAGAATGCCACGATCGTCACCATAGCTTGCGATCGCGGCGACCGCTATCTTTCGACGGGCGTGTTCCCTTCGGAATAGCTACTGCAAAGGCAGGTTCAACTGAATTAATCAGTTTGCCGTCCAGCGCCCGGGCGCTCGCCCGAGGCGTTCAGCAAGATCGTCGCGCCGGCGGCCGAGTTCTTCCGGCAGGCGATCCTCGAGCCGGGCGAACAATTCCTGATGCAGTTCCAGCTCGTCCAGCCACGCATCGCGGTCCAGCGACATGAGCTCGCTGAAGCTCGCCTGCGGCAGGTCGAGTCCGTTCCATTCGAGATCGTCGCGCCGCGGCACCCAGCCCAGCGGGCTTTCCGCTGCGCCGGTGCGGCCCTGGCAGCGATCCACGATCCAGGTGAGCACGCGCATGTTCTCGCCGTAGCCCGGCCACAGAAAGCGGCCCTTCGCGTCCTTGCGGAACCAGTTGACGCAGAAGATGCGGGGCGGCTGTCTCATGGCGCTGCCCATGCGCAGCCAATGCCCGAAGTAGTCGCCCATGTGATAGCCGCAGAACGGCAGCATGGCCATCGGATCGCGCCGCACCTCGCCGACCTTCGCCGTTGCGGCGGCCGTGGTTTCCGAACCCAGCGTCGCAGCCGCGTAGACCCCGTCGCTCCACGATCTGCTTTCCGTCACCAGGGGAATCGTCTCGCTGCGGCGTCCGCCGAATATGAAAGCCGAAATCGGCACGCCGTCCGGATTCTCCCAGTCCGCGTCGATCGAGGGGCATTGCGATGCGGGTACGGTGAAGCGCGCGTTCGGATGCGCGGCCTTGCGTGCGGATGCCGGCGTCCAGGGTTGGCCCTGCCAGTCGGTAAGTTGCGGCGGTGCTTCGTCGGTCATGCCTTCCCACCAGACGTCGCCGTCCGGCGTTTCGGCGACGTTGGTAAATATGCAATTGGCCCGCAACGTTGCCATTGCGTTGGGATTCGATTTTTGCGACGTGCCCGGCGCAACGCCGAAAAAGCCGTATTCGGGATTGATTGCGCGAAGCGTGCCATCCGGTCCCGGCTTGATCCAGGCAATATCGTCCCCCACGGTGGTGACTTTCCATCCCTTGAAGGCCGCTGGCGGAATCATCATCGCGAAATTGGTCTTGCCGCAGGCGCTGGGAAAGGCGGCGGCGACGTAGGTCTTTTCTCCCTTGGGCGATTCCACGCCCAGGATCAGCATGTGCTCCGCCATCCAGCCGTCCTTGCGCCCGATGCTGGAGGCGATGCGCAGGGCGAGACATTTCTTGCCCAGCAGCGCGTTGCCGCCGTAGCCGCTGCCGAAGGACCAGATCGCCTGTTCCTCCGGGAAGTGCACGATGTACTTGTGTTCCCGGTTGCAGGGCCAGGGCACGTCCTTTTGTCCGGCGGCGAGCGGCATGCCGACGGAATGCAGGCAGGGAACGAAGCCGCCCACCGTGCCCAGCGCATCCAGCGCGGCCCGGCCCATGCGCGCCATGATGCGCATGCTGACGGCGACATACGCGGAATCGGTCAGTTGCACGCCGATAAGCGATAGCGGCGAGCCGATCGGTCCCATGGAGAAAGGCACCACGTAGAGCGTGCGGCCCGCCATGCTGCCGGCAAACAGTGCCCGCAGCTTGTGCTTCATGGCGACGGGATCCATCCAGTTGTTGGTGGGACCGGCATCGCCCTGGTCCCGGCTGCAGATGAACGTACGGTCTTCCACCCTGGCGACATCGGAAGGGTCGGAAAGGGCGAGATAGCTATCGGGTCGTTTGACCGGATTGAGGCGACGCAGCGTGCCGCCAGCCACGAGTCCGGCGCACAGCGCGTCGTATTCGGCCTGGGAGCCGTCGCACCAGTGAATGCGATGCGGGCATGTGAGCGCCGAGACTTCGGCCACCCATTCGCGCAACCGGCGGTTCCTGACGTGAGCCGGGAACTCCTGCAGAACTGCTTCAAGGCTGGCCGACGATCCCACGAGTTCTCCTCCTCGTATCAGGTTCACGTTTTGACACCAGTCTATCATCGGAAATTCCGCCCCGGTCCGCCGTCCGTGCTGCTGCGCCGCAAGCTGGCCGGACAGGGCCACCGATGGAAGACGGCAGCCCGTTTCCGGTATCCTGACGGGCTGCCTCAATTCACAGGATTCCGACCGGAATCAACCGCCTCGATGACCCCGATCCTCGTATTCGACATAGAAACCATCCCGGACGTCGAGGGTTTGCGCAAGCTCAACGACCATGCACCCGAAGCGACTGCGGCGCAGATCGCCCAGGCGGCCTTCGACCGGCGGCGCGAGCTCACCGGCAGCGACTTCCTGCCCTTGCATCTGCATCGCGTCGTCGCGATCTCCTGCGCATTGCGCGACGGCGACAGTTTTCGCGTCTGGTCGCTGGGCGAGCCCGACGAGCCGGAGCGTGTACTGGTGCAGCGCTTCTACGACGGCATTGAAAAGTACACGCCGCAAATCGTTTCCTGGAACGGCAGCGGCTTCGATCTGCCGGTGCTGAACTACCGCGCCCTGATTCATGGCGTGCGCGCGGCGCGCTTCTGGGATCAGGGTGAGGACGATCGCGACTTCAAGTGGAACAACTACATCAGCCGCTACCACGCGCGCCACCTTGACCTGATGGACCTGCTGGCGATGTACCAGGGGCGCGGCAATGCGCCGCTGGACCAGCTCGCACAACTGACCGGACTGCCGGGCAAGCTCGGCATGGATGGGTCGAAAGTCTGGGACGCGTATCAGGCCGGGCAAATCACGGCGATCCGCAACTATTGCGAAACCGACGTCGCCAACACCTACTTGCTGTACCAGCGCTTCCAACTGGTGCGCGGTGCGCTCGACGAGGCGCAATACCAGCGCGAATGCGAGCTGGTGCGTGGCACCATGTCGAAATCCCCGGACGCGCACTGGCGCGAGTTTCTGGCCGGCTGGAAATCCCCGCCTGGAAATGCCGGGTGACAATTGAAGCGGTGGGCCGGCCGGCGGAGGTCGAGTCCCTGGATCAGGAAGGTCGCGGGGTTGCGCATGTCGACGGGAAAGTGATTTTCATCGAAGGCGCGCTGCCGGGCGAACGGGTGGAATTCGTTTCGTATCGCCGCAAGCCGAGTTTCGAGCTCGCGGATGCAACCCGCATCGTGCGCGCATCGTCGTCACGGGTGACACCGCGCTGCCCGCACTTCGGCACGTGTGGGGGCTGCAGCATGCAGCACCTTGATCCGCGTGCCCAGGTCGCAGCAAAGCAGCGCATCCTCGAAGACAACCTCGCCCGCATCGGCCAGGTGCGTCCGGAAACCATGCTGGCGCCGATCCGCGGGCCGGACTGGGGCTACCGCTATCGCGCGCGGCTGTCCTCCCGTTACGTCGTGAAGAAGGGGGAGACGCTGGTCGGTTTCCACGAACGGCGCAGCAGTTTCATCGCCGACATGCGCAGTTGTGAAGTGCTGCCGAAGCGCATCTCCGCGCTGCTGCTGCCGTTGCGTGAACTGGTGTCGGCGCTGTCGATACGCGAACGCATGCCGCAGGTGGAACTGGCGATCGGCGATGCCGTCGATGTCCTCGTATTCCGCATCCTGGAGCCGCTCACGGAGGCGGATGGCGATGTGGTGCGGCGTTTCGCCGACACCCACGGCGTGCAGATTTTTATGCAGACCAAAGGTCCGGAAACGGCGCTGCCCTTCCATCCGCTCGATGCGCCCGCGCTGCAGTACCGGATCCCGGACTACGGCCTGGTGTTTCCCTTCAGGCCTACCGATTTCACGCAGGTCAACCACGACATCAACCGGGTGCTGGTCAGGCGCGCGGTGACCCTGCTCGATCCCCGGCCGGGCGAGCGTGTCGGCGACTTCTTCTGTGGCCTGGGAAATTTCTCGCTGGCGCTCGCGTCCTGCGGCGCGGCAGTCCTTGGCGTCGAGGGCAACGCGGCGCTGGTCCGGCGTGCGCGGGAGAACGCGCAGTCCAACGGCCTGGGCGACCGCTGCGAATTCATCGACCGCAACCTTTTCGAGGTCACGCCGGCGGACTGGAAGGCGTTTGGCTATTTCGATCGCGTCCTGATAGATCCGCCGCGGGACGGCGCAATGGAACTGGTCAAGGCCTTGTGCGAGTCGCCGCCGTCACGCATCGTCTATGTCTCATGCAGCCCGGCAACCCTGGCGCGTGATGCCAACGTGCTGGTGAACACCGGCGGCTACCGGCTGACCGCGGCGGGCGTGGTCAACATGTTTCCCCATACCTCCCACGTTGAATCCATTGCTGTCTTCGAGCGCTGACTGAAACCGGAAAAGAAAAAGGGCGGCCGAAGCCGCCCTTTTTTGTGCTGATGCCGGGTGCGCTCAGTCGCGCTCGCCCGAGAAAGCCATCAGCAGGTGCAACAGGCTCGAGAAAATGTTGAACAGGCTCAAGTACACACCCGTCGCCGCCATGATGTAGTTGGTCTCGCCGCCGGTCACGATGCGGCTGACGTCATGCAGCAGGAACAGCGAGAAAACCACCACAACCAGGGCGGAAATCGTCAGCGCCAGCGCCGGGATCTGGAAGAACATGTTGGCCAGCATGGCAAGCAGCAGCACGATCATGCCGACGAACAGGAACTTGCCCATGAAGCTGAAATCTCGTTTCGTAGTCGTTGCGATCACGCTCATGACCGCCAGGATGCCGCCGGTGCCGACAGCCGCTATGCCGATCAACTGCGGTCCGTTGCGAAGCGACAGGGCGGCGTTGAGCAGCGGACCCAGCCACCAGCCGAGGATGAACGTCATCGTCAGCAGCAGAACAACACCAAGCCCGCTGTTGCGATTTGCCGCGATGGCGTACTGAATGCCGATGATCGCCGCGATCATGACCAGGGAACCGATGATCGGGTGCTGCATGATGATTCCGCCGGTGGCCATGCCGACCATCGCGCCGATCACCGTCGGAACCATCGTGAGCGCAAGCAGCAGATAGGTGTTGCGCAGAACCTTGTTCTGGGCGAGCGCCAGTTGTCCTGAAGGTGCGCCGTACTGGATTTCCGGTTGCATATTGTTACAGCCTCCTGAATGGGAAAGTTACGATGCTAAGAGTACGCGCCGGAGCGTAAAGTTTCAATGATTGTCGCTGGCGCCGTCGCTATGCGGCGATCATTTTCTTGCTCTTGTTTTCGTGCGCTTTCGACCGTTCATGGCGCGCCCGGCCTCCGTCTAGCCCCAACATGTAAACTATGTGCGGATTCGGCGGTTTCAAGGGTCGGGTCGGAGCTGAATCTGGCGCAATAGGCGATAAGAAGGGTGGCAGAGTGGTTAAATGCACCGGTCTTGGCGCCTGCGAAGCCGGCGCTTGCGAAGACTAACCTTCCGGTTACGTCGGAGCTAAAACCGGCAGAGAGTAGCAGCGGAGGGTTGGCAGAGCGGTTGAATGCACCTGACTTGGCGCCTGCGGAGCCGGCGCTTGCGCAGACTAACCACCAGGTTATGTCGGAGCTAAATCAGGCGGAATTTGGGAAGGGTGGCAGAGTGGTTAAATGCACCGGTCTTGAAAACCGGCAGAGACGAAAGTCTCTCGTGGGTTCGAATCCCACCCCTTCCGCCAAAACCATCGGGGGTTCGATTGGCGCCTCGCCGTGCTGTCGCACTTAACGCGGCCGGAGGCCGGTTAGCGAGCGCCTGAAGAAGCTCGCGATACTCGCGTCTTGACCCTCGCCCTCCGCCACATTGGAGTCGTGAGTGATGGAAAAAGCCCCGCAACAGGCGGGGCTTTATAATTTTCAGCTCAGCGCGCAGAGATTTATAACAGGCTCTTCGCCACTTCCATCGCGGCGGCCATGTCGGGCAGCTCCGTCACTTCCGGAACGATCTGGACGTAGCGCACGATGTTGTTCTTTGTCGGTGACAATCACCGCGCGTGCCAGCAGGTGCAGGGGATCGATCAGCAGGCCGTTGTTCAATCCGAATTCCCCGGTCTTGTAGTCGGACTAGAAGGTCACGTTCTTGATCTTCGCTTTCTTGGCAAAACGCTGCTGCGCGAACGGCAGGTCCATGCTGATGGTCACCCTATCCACTTGTTTGGCGAGCTTGCGATTCTTCTCGCTCAATTCGTGGGTTTGCGCCTCACAGGTCGGGGTATCGACCGAAGGCACCGCACTGATGATGCGCACCTTCCCGGTTCCGGTTGCAATGTCGACCGGACCCAGATCGCCACCTGTCACCATCGCCGAAGGCAAGGGTTCGCCCACCTTGATGGCCTGGCCGCGCAGGGGACTGCCCTTCATCGCGACGCTGTTGCCGTCGCCAGCGGCGCCGGTGCCCTTGTTGACCTTCATGCCCTGGACTTCCTCGCCTGCGCCAAAGGCGGAGGCTGCTCCCAGCCCGAGCAGTTCAGCCAATATTGCCGATGTGACCAATGCTTTCCTCATGACAGTTTCTTTTTGAAGCTTGAATGGCGCCCCGTGCTTATCCCCAGCCTCAGGGACTGTCGGACAGATCCGTCATCCGCACCCAGAAGAAAATTGTTGTTTGTCTGTAGTGAATATCATGATCCCCTGGCTGCCACACGCGTGCGATGCTGCGGGAATGACGGCGGTCTCCGGCTTGCCGGCGCCGGCGCCGGGTCTCGACAGTACAGTCTCGACAGTACAGTCTCGACAGTACAGTCTCGACAGTACAGTCTCGATAGTAAAGTCTCGATAATGCAGCGAATGCCCCGATATTCCGTTAATTGATGATCAGGCTGATCACTAAATGCAGGATTTAACAAAGAAAATACGCCCGGAAGCCGATAAGGCACGGCTCACGGCCGCTGATCACGATCGACGCGGGGCGGGATTGCTTTATGTCTATCCGGTGGTCTCAAGGCGGGCCGGCGGGGTTTCCATCGGCGTGAACCTGAACGTCAACAACGCCTGCAACTGGCGCTGCGTCTACTGCCAGGTGCCGGATCTCACGCGAGGCGCCCCGCCTGCCATCGACCTTCCCAGGCTACGGTCGGAGTTGAAGGGCTTCCTCGACGATGTCCTGCATGGCGATTTTCTGGAGCAGCGTGTTGCCCCGGGGGCGCGCCGCCTCAACGACATCGCGCTGTCGGGAAACGGGGAGCCTACCAGCGCCGGGGAGTTCGGGCAGGTGGTGGATCTGATCGGCCAGGTGCGCCGGGAAGCGGGCGTGCCCGATGCGGTAAAGACGGTTCTGATTACCAACGGCAGCCTGATGCATCGTGCTTCGGTCCAGGCTGGCGTGGCGGGTTTGCGGGCGCTGCAAGGCGAGGTCTGGTTCAAGATCGACCGTGCCCCGGGCGCGGGGATGCGCAAGGTCAACAATTCACGAGCCGGCCTGGAGCGGGTCAGGGCGAATCTGCAGGCCGCGGCAGGACTCTGTCCGACCTGGGTCCAGACGTGCATGTTTGCCTGGGACGGCGCGCCACCTGGGGAATCCGAACTGCTTGCCTACCTGGATTTGCTTGGCGAGCGGCTTGCCGCAGGGGTAAGGCTTGAGGGAGTGTTGCTATACAGCCTGGCGCGGCCGTCGTTTCAGCCGGAAGCGGGGCACCTGCAGGCGCTGCCTGCAGGTTGGCTGGAGTCCTTCGCGGCCCGTATCCGCATGCTCGGGCTGGAGGTCAGGGTGACGCCTTAAGGCGTCACCAGGAGTCGCAACGGAAATCCGGTGACGCCAAGGGCGCCGCCCGGATCGTCCAGCCCGACCTGTCAGCGGAGGCCGCGGCGGGTCGTCTGGCGGTGGCTGGAGGCCTCGGTCCGCAGGCGGCGATAGAGTGCCGGCTCGGAAGCCTTCAGATACGACAGGACGGCTACGTCGTTGCGGTTGAGCTTCTTCAGGTCGATCTGGTCGAGGTGGACCACCCGAAGCAGCTCGCGCACGGGTTTGGGCATGTTGCGGCCGCTCTCGTAGCGGGATCCGCCGCTTTGGGTGACACCGATGCGCCCCCAGAATTCCTGCTGGTTCATGCCGAGCCGCACGCGGATTTCACGCGGGTTCTGGATTTTTTCAAACATTTTCATCTCGATTTTCCGTTGTTCATCAAGGGACGGTCTTTTGGCCGCTACATTCATTTGTCCTGAGTGCGGCTGCAAAGTTCCGTCCGGCACGGAGCATGACAGTCGCCTAGAGGCGCTACGCAATCAAAACGAAAACGCCCCGCAGCCGCAGGGCGTTGACGTGTTTCGGATAGTGGTATTTGTTGCTACTTGGCGACTTGCCGCTCGCGCAGCTCGTCGAGTGTCTTGCAATCGATGCAGAGTGTCGCGGTGGGCCGGGCTTCCAGGCGCTTCAAGCCGATTTCGACGCCGCAGCTCTCGCAATAACCGTATTCGCCCGCGTCGATCTTGACGATGGTTTCCTCGCATTTCTTGATCAGCTTGCGTTCGCGGTCGCGGTTCCGCAACTCCAGCGCGATGTCGGATTCCTGGCTCGCGCGATCATTCGGATCGGCGAACACGGTGGCCTCATCCTGCATGGTATGCACCGTGCGATCGATGTCCTGCGACAGCTCGGTCTTCAACTGGTTGAGGATTTTCTTGAAATGCTCAAGCTGCTTGGAGCTCATGTAAGCCTCGCCCTTTTTGGGGACGTAAGGCTTGAAATTCGTCTGAAACTCGGAGGCCATTGCCATTTTAAGGGTATTCCCGGTCCGAAAAAAGCCGCTTTAATAGCAGAAATAGCAGTCAGGTGCAAGCATAGGTTCCGTCGCCGCCGCCGGGAGCGTCCCGAAGCGCCTTCAAATTGACCTTTAAACCTCTGATCGGTATAGTTCCGACCCTTCCGGGGTGTAACGCAGCCTGGTAGCGTGCCTGCTTTGGGAGCAGGATGTCGGGAGTTCGAATCTCTCCACCCCGACCAGAAAAGCGAAGTGTGCCCGGTTAAGAGTCGTGCCCGTAGCTCAACCGGATAGAGCACCAGCCTTCTAAGCTGGGGGTTACAGGTTCGATTCCTGTCGGGCACGCCAGAGCCCTGGTCAGCAGATTTTCCGTGGTGGCTGTAGCTCAGTCGGTAGAGTCCTGGATTGTGATTCCAGTTGTCGTGGGTTCGAGTCCCATCAGCCACCCCATTTTCTTCAGTAACCTTTCCTCAGTAATCTCCGCCTCATCAGTGCGTAAGACATGATCCTGCTGCGCGACCTGCAGCTCCGGCGCGGCGTCAAAGTCCTGTTCGAGCAAGCCAGCCTCACCTTCAACCGCGGGCAGAAGATCGGCGTCACCGGCGCCAACGGCAGCGGAAAATCGAGCCTGTTCGCGCTTCTCCTCGGCGAGTTGCACCAGGACGCCGGCGAGTTCGAGATCCAGCCCGGGCTGATCGTCGCCCACGTCGCCCAGGAATCCCCTTCCACCGGCCAGGCCGCGATCGAATACGTTCTGGATGGCGACGCGGAACTGCGCCAGATGGAAGCTGCGTTGCGGGCGGCCGAGGACAGCCACGACGGCACGCGGATGGCGGAGGTGCACGAGGACCTGCACCGCATCGGTGCCTACTCGGCGAACGCGCGGGCGGCGCAACTGATGCACGGCCTGGGCTTCGCGA
>CAYODB010000063.1:0-17598 GCA_964402495.1 uncultured Bordetella sp. | reverse complement strand
GCTCTACGGCACCGATTCGATGCCGGAGACCGCGGAGAATGTCGCAGCCGAATTCGGCATCTCCCGCGCCGACCAGGATGCCTTCGCGCTACGCTCGCAGGCGAAGGCCTCCGCAGCGCAGAACAACGGGCGGCTGGCGATGGAAATCGTCGCCGTGACCCTTCCAGCAAAGAAGGGTGATCCGGTGGTCGTGGGCCGTGACGAGCATCCGCGCGAAACCAGCATCGAGTCACTGGCAAAGCTGAAGGGTGTCGTGAAGCCGGATGGGACCGTCACGCCTGGCAATGCGTCCGGCGTCAACGACGGCGCCTGCGCTCTGATCCTGGCCAGCGAAGCTGCGGCGAAAAGGCATGGACTGACACCTCTTGCGCGCGTGATCGGTGTTGCCACTGCCGGATGCTCTCCCCGCATAATGGGCATCGGCCCGGTGCCGGCGACGCGGAAATTGCTGGCCAGCACGGGTGTCAAGCTTGACCAGATCGAGGTCATCGAGTTGAACGAAGCGTTTGCGGCACAGGGCCTGGCGGTGCTGCGGGAGTTGGGCATCAAGGATGATGACGCGCGCGTCAATCCGAATGGCGGCGCAATTGCCCTGGGCCATCCGCTGGGGATGAGCGGCGCCCGCCTTGTCGCTACCGCCGTTTACGAACTGCAGGAGCGCAAGGCGCGCTATGCGCTGACCACGATGTGCATCGGCGTCGGGCAGGGAATTTCCTTGCTGATCGAAAGGGTCTGAATTGGATCGGCGCCAAGGTCGTAAGTTGACAGCGATGTTCAAGTAGCGGCTACAGAATTTTCCCACTGGGTGATGTGATAGGGTTTGGGGGAACGTGCGCGATTCAGGTCAGCCGTGGACATGGTTAAATTCTGCCAGGGGTCAGGCTCCTAAGGGGCGTGCCCACACAGATGGCCCCGATGGCACCCCTCCGCGCGACCGCGGTCAGGATGTCCTGCAGCGCACCGCCATGCTTGACATACGTACCATATAAGGTACACACTTCTTCATGTTTGGAACGCCGAAGCTCAATGCGATTTTCTATCGGTCTATTGCTGGTAACGAGCCGGTGCGCGAATGGCTTAAGAGTCTTCCCGGGCCGGATCGAAAGTCGATCGGTGAGGACATCGCTTATGTGCAGTTCAAGTGGCCGATCGGAAAGCCGCGTGTCGATCATCTACATGGGGCGGTCTGGGAAGTCAGAACATCGCTGGGTAATCGCATTGCACGAACACTTTTTGCGGTAGAAGGCAGCACAATGATATTGCTGCATGGGTTCATAAAGAAGACACAAAAGACACCAGCGTCCGAGATTACTTTGGCGGAACGCAGATTCAAGGAGTGGAAGCATGACGAAAATTCTTGAGCGGCGCTCGCCTAAGCGGGCAATCAAGCCGAATCCGCGCACGGGGTCGGGCTTCGACGAATTCCTGGTGGAAGAGGGAATTTTCGAGGAGGTACAGGCGAGGGCGCTCAAGCGCGCACTGGCCGAACAACTCGAAGAGGGCATGGTGGCCGCTAAGCTGAGCAAGATCAGAATGGCCGAGTACATGAAAACGAGCCGTTCGCAGTTGGATCGCGTGCTCGATCCCGACAATGTCTCCATTCAACTTGATACGCTGATCAAGGCGGCGCGCGCGCTGGGTAAGACGGTGGAGATACAGATCAGGAAAGGGGCGAATCCAGCGTTCATCAGTGGTGAAGCATCGCTTGGCGTGGCTGCTGGTGCTGGGAGAACACGACGTTCTGGATTATCAAAGCCACCGCGCTTGGTTAGTCGAAAGAAAACGTGGGCTGTACCTAAATAGTCTTGTCATGGATCCTGTGCAAGAACAATTCGAGAAGGGCATTGGTGACCGCTTCATTAAATGGTTCAATTCGGGGACGGGAGCCTGCTTTTCGTTCACAGGCCGCGCTCATCGCGCCCCTGATCTTGTCTATTCTTCAAATGGAAAGGAACTGCTTATTGAAGTCACGGCCGCTTACTACGATAGCGCACACGCAGTCTTTCTATGGAAAGGTGCCAGAGGAGCGAAAGATGCTCCGTCTGGGTGGGATGGGGCTAATCCAGACAAATCGCTTGCTGCGGCGGTTTCTCATCGCATCGCGAAAAAATCCGAGAAGCGCTATGGAAATAACACCGTGCTCCTAATTGAAGTTCCTCCTGGTATCACCACTGCTGAGGCACTTGCCGCGCTACTTAGATTGCAGCCCGTTCAGGGTGGAACGCCCTTCGCTGGAATATATGTGGTTGGCAGGTTCCCAATTACAACTCGCAGCAGTGGTGGCTACCGGGTAATTCCGCTCAAGGAGCTTTCACATGAATACGTGTACTAACTTCTCAATTAGCCCGGATTCGCGCAAATCGCGCCGCGCGTCGCTTGCACGGGTCGGCTACCTCGAACGTAAGCAAACCGGAAGTATTGTGCGAGGGTAAGAATGAAAACGAGATCGATGTGGCTTCTGAGCTGGGGATTCTTCCTGTTCTTTCTGTTCTTTGGAGCAAGTTCTGCATATGCCAAAATGCCTGAGGAAATAGCTAAGAAGGCGTTTCGCTCGACAGTTCTGTTGGTGATGGAAGATGCCAACGGTCAGCCTCTTTAGCTGGGGAGTGGCTTTGTTATCCGCGATGGAGAAATTGCGACCAATCTCCATGTTGTGGAAGGTGCGGCGAGTGGTTACGCAAAGCTAGTTGGTGTAAAGACGAAATACGATATCGAAGGCATTACCGCGGTTGATCCACAGCGGGATCTAGTAGTGCTCAAGATCACGGCTGCAAGGTGGCAGGCACTTCCGCTTGGCGACAGCGATACCATTCAGGTCGGCGAGTCTGTATATGCTGTGGGAAACCCGCAGGGATTGGAAGGAACATTTTCACAGGGCATCATCAGCAGCATTCGGGATCTCGGCAGCGACAAACTGCTCCAAATTACTGCACCAATCTCACCAGGCAGCAGTGGAGGACCTGTGCTGAATGGAAAGGGCGAAGTCATCGGTGTATCAGTCGCCACGTTCAAAGGAGGTCAAAATCTAAACTTTGCGATTCCATCAAACTACCTGAAAGCCCTTCTACCGAAAGCTGGACCTCCGAAACGATTATCCGATCAAAATTCGTCGGGACAGCGGCGATCGATCTTGGCTGATTCTGGGGGCCGAAGCACAGAAGGGGTAGTGGCGGGCAACTTTACTTGGACAAATGCGGCCTGCTCAAACTGCGGCGGTCTTTATACATTTTCGCTTCGCAACCATCTACGCACCAATGTTAGAAATGTGTACTGCTTGGTTGTGTTTTACGATTTGCAAGGAACCCCAATAGACACGGACGTTGTTGAATATCGCGCGCCGCTCGTGGGTGGGCTCGCCAAGAGATTAAGCGGAAAAGTTGATCAGAGTGTTCAGAACCTAAGCCGGCCCGATATTTCAGGTTCCCCTACAAGTCGGGTTGAGTTTCGGATTCTGAATTTTGAGGCTGCAAACTGATTAGAACTTGGCCTAAACCAACATCGGGGAAAGAAAAGGGAGGCGTTATTCTTTATTTGTTGCGTGCATGCCGTCGCGATCTGAATGCAAGGAAACATTAGGGGCATTCCACGACAGCTATTCCCTTTCAGACTTTCAATCCAGCGGCGACGTAGCAGGATTCCATCAGCTTCAGCGTTTCCAGGTTGTCCAGGCGGTCGATCGCGAACGGTTTGCCGTCGAGCAGCCCGCGCACGAATTCCCGCACAACGCTGGTGAAACAGGCCTGGTAATTCTTTGCCAGGTCGAAGACCACCGGTGCTTCGTCCGAACCGACCATGGTTAACCGGTCGCGATCGAAGACCAGCGTGCCCTTCGTTCCCACGATTTCCAGGCGGTCCATCGGCAGCGGACCGTAGCCGGGCGCGGAGATGTTGCCGTCCAGTACCGCGGTGAGATCGTTTCTCCCCGCCAGCATGATCACGGCCACATCCTCGCCGGCAAGCTCCTTGTTCACCTTCGCAATGCGGGCCGCGACGACTTCCAGCGGGCCGAGCAGCACGCGCATGACGTCGAGGTGGTGGATCAGGACTTCAAAAATCAGCAGGCGCCCGAAGTCCTTCAGGTAGGGCTGGCGATTCAGCAGGAACGGCGCGATGCCGTTCACCTCGATCATGCCCTGGCTGCGCACCACCATGCGGGCGTGGCTGATCTCGCCCACCCGTCCCGCCTGAAGCCACTGTGCAACCTGCACGTAATGCGGCCGAAACCGGTAATTCTCGTGCACCATGAAGCGCACCCGATCGCCGACGTAAGCGATGAGTTCTTCGGCCTCCCGGACTGTAGGGGTCAGCGGTTTCTGGCAGCACACATGCAATCCGGCGTCGGCCGCCAGCCGGGTGAGGGAAGCATGTGTGCCCACCGGGGTGACGATGTCCACCGCGTCGAGCTTCCCGGTCTCGATCATGGCGCGGAAATCGGTATAGACATGGGAAATGTTGAAAGCCTGCGCCTTGGCGTGGGCCCGCGACTCGTTGACATCGCAAATGGCGACCAGCTCCGCATCCGGCGTGTCCGACCAGCCGGCGAGATGGTACTGGCTGATCGCCCCGGCGCCGACGATGCCGACACGGAGTCTGTCTTTCATGGGATTGCGTCCGCGTGGGTTTTCCCGGATTCTAGCGCGGAAAAAACAAACCCCGCGCTAATCGCACGGGGTTTTCATGTTGCAACGCAGCCGGGTGCTTATTTGTCCTTCAGGCAGTTGCTCATGAAACCCTTGCGCGCGTCACCCTTGAGGTCCTTCGCCTTGGCGTCGGCATTGCACTGCTTCATCTTCTTCTGCTGGGCGGTCATCGGCTTGGCGTCACTGGTCGCGGCTTCGGCCCTGGCCGAAAGGCAATCCTTCATGAACGCCTTGCGATCGTCACCTGCGAGTTCCTTCTTCGCGGCGTCGGCGTTGCAGGCCTTCATTTTTTCCTGTTGCGGCGTGTCGGGGAATGCCGGCAGCGCCAGCAGCAGGCCTGCCAGAAAAATAACTGTTCTCATTTTCTTCTCCTTACCCATGTTGGAGTGCGGCATTCCGGGCTGAATGCCGGAGCCTCAACGCGCGGCCGCCGCCTCAGTTGACCCGTCGTGCGCCGCGGGCAGCAAGGGCGCGCGTCCTTCGGTGTTGAAGGTGAATGCGAAAGCGGGAGAGGCGATCTGGAAGTGCTCGGGGTGGGCGCGCACTTCGGCGAGCATGGGTTCCGAAACCTGGATCTGGCTCAGTTCCAGCGTATTGCGGATGCGCACGATGCGGCAGTCACGCGGCTTGACCCGGACCACGGTCTTGACCGCGAGCTGGATGGCTTCGCGGTCGTGGTTCATCACGATCGGAATGGCGGCGCCGTCGAGGTTCATTGAAGTGATGATGTTCGCGTACGTCGACGGCACGTCGATTTCCCTGAACAAGCGCATGGTGATCACATCCGCGCCGCCGACGCCGGTGGCGTTGCCGTTCGTTTCCGGGGTCAGCCCGAGCACCACAATTTTCTTGGTGCGCGGGCCGAAATTCCATTTGATCGAGCGGCGGTTGCGGCCGGTGATGTTGGGGTCAAAGCCGGCGCCGCTGATGTTCTTGCCCATCTCGTCGATGATCAGCACGTCGATGTCGTCGAAGCACAGACGCGGCATCAGGCGCTTGGCCATTTCCTGCAGCACCGGTTCGCGAGTGGCAATTTCGGCGGCCGGGATGGCCTCGATCAGGGCGGTCTGGTCGTGGGCATTTTCGACGATGCCGATGCCGAGCATTACATTTCTCTTCGCCAGGTTGACGTCGCGCACCTTCGGCAATAGGGTCGGGAAAGTGTCCATACCGTGCTGGTGGTAGGTGGACGCGCCGATTATCTTGCCGATGCCGATGGCCAGCATCTTGGTGATGCCGCTTTCAGTCGCGCCGCGAAACGCCGTGTGTGGCTTGATGCGGTTGATCACCACGATGCCGTCGGCTTCGGCGGCGTACTTGTCCATGTGCACGGGGGTGCCGTCGTCGAGCTGGCCGACGATGGTGGTATCCATCGTGGCCCTGACCGGCACACCGGTGGCGGCTTCCGTGATGCCGTAGCCTTCCAGGACTTTTCTCTGGCCCTCCGCCGTGGCGGCGCCGTGGCTGCCCATGCAGGGAAAAATAAATGGCTTGGCGCCGAGCAACTGCAGTTCCCGGATTACGCACTTGGCAATGGTGCCGATATTGGCGATGCCGCGGCTTCCGCAGCCGACAGCGACGACCTGACCAGGCTTGATGCGCGCCCGCACTTGCGGCTTTTCGAATTCCTTGGCGATGGCGGCCGGGATGTCGCCGAGATGAACGGCATCGAACTTCTGCCGCACGTTCAGCATCCGCGGCAGCGGCACATCCAGACCTCCGGCAATGTTTACTTCGATCTTGTCGCCGATCATCTTTAGTCTCCTCGGGCCGGCTCGTAAACCGGCACCACGTAGGGTCCTTCGGGAATCACGGCTATCGCGTTGTCGCCGCTTTGTTCCACGCAACGCTCCAGCGTTTCGCGGACCGATTCGATCAGGTTGACGCCAGTCAGGCCACGATCCGCTGCGGGCAGTCCGTCGCTGTACAGGTGCACGCTGCCGGCGTTCATGGACTTCAGCTGCATCTGCGTCTGCCATTCATCGATATCGGCAAACTGCTTGCGGCTGATGTCGGCCAGGAAGCCGTCGGCGCCCAGATCGATGAGGCGGCGCTGAGCCTCGGCGTATTCGTGTGAGCCCAGGCCCTCGGAACACTCGGATACGACCAGCAGGTTGCCGCCGGGTTCGAGGATGTTCAGCGGCCCGACCATGCCCTTGACGGTCTGGTAATAGGTCTTGTCGAGCGGGTATCCGGCCGCGCTGGTCACCACGGTCCGAAAACGCCGCGGTACTGAGACGCGCGCGTACTTTTCCGTGAAGGCGACGGCCTGCAGGTGGCTTTCAAGGATCTCGCCGTAGTTCACAAACGAGAGCCGGCGATGCTCGTCGATCACTGTGTTTACCGCCAGGACGGGACCGAGCATGCGCACGATCTCGAGCTGTTCCTCGTGCAGCGGATTGCCTTCGAGGATGCAGTTGTCGGCCTTCGGATGCGACATGAAGCGCGCGCTGTGGAAAGTGGTGATGGTGTCCCTGTGAGCAACGCCCGGCGCGATGACCTTGCGGCCGCCGGAGAATCCGGCCATGAAGTGCGGTTCCACCAACCCGGTCGCGATCTTCAGGTCGGCTTCGACGAAGCGCCGGTCGATCTTCACCGGCGTGCCCCGGGGTGTACGGCCGAGGTCGACATGATCGGCGTCGTTGCGCGCGAAATGGTTCTCGACCTTCACGGTCTTCAATACCCATGGGTTGCCGACCAACTCCTCCAGTTCCGTGCCCTCGTTGGGACGGTGTAGTCCGGTGGCGACAAGCACCGTGATGTGGTCGGGCCGTATGCCGCCTTCAAGCAGTTGACTGACGATTTCCGGCAGCAGGAGTCCGTTCGGAACCGGCCGGGTGATGTCGCAGATCAGGATGCAGGCACTGCGCAGACCCCGCGCCGCTTCGGTCAACGGGAGCGCCGATACCGGGTTGGCCAGCGCTTTTTGCACGGCTGCACGGGGATCTCCCTCTACCGGCATGGCCGGTTTGCGGATAACCGTGACATTCCAGTGGTCTGGAAGGTCGAGAGGATAGCTGCCACGGCCATAATTTAGTTCGAGTCGCATGATTTGAGTATGGATTTTGCTCAAACTATACACCCGCCGGGGCAGGGAAGGCCTTCCGGTACACCTTCGAGGACGCTGAACATCCCCACCATGAACTTTTCCGAACCTGTCGTCGCAGCAATGATCGGCGCGACCGCGACCATATTTACGGCCCTGTTCCAGTTGCGTCTGGCGGCGCGCAAGCAGGCAGCCGAGCGCGCGGCAGGCCGGCCCGTTACCAAAGGCAACCGCTGGCTGGCGATCCTGGGGCTGATGCTGGCGAGCGCGGTTGGCGGCTATGCCTTTTCCGAATACCAGACCTTCAGCGAGCGTGAGGACAACAAGATGCTGCGGGATGAAATGCACTCGCGGCTGAAGGACATCGGCGCCCTGGCCGCACGCATTGAGCGCGCCGGAGTAGCAGCCGGAAACGCGGCCGGAGCCGATATTCAGCTGGTCGCCGAGCGCAAGCGCGGTGACGAAGGCGTGGCGGCGGTAATCAACCTGCCCGCCTGCCGGGGAACGCAGGTCGGCATGTCGCAGCCGGCAGCGCCCTGCACGGAAAGGGATGCGCAGCGCACGACGATCTGCTCCGTCGTCCCGTCCGCGGCGTTGGTCAATGACGTACAGCTGTTCCTGCGTGCCGAGGATTCGCAGCAGCCCTGGAGCGATGCGAAGGTCCAGGCCGGACAAGATGCGGGTGGCGCAAAATTCCTCGACAATTTTTATGAACGCGGACGCGAAGGCGGCACCAAGGAAATCTGCATGAACCTCGCGAGCTGGAGCAGCGACAAGGGGCGCAGCGCGCGCATCCTGGTCAGGTACGCTCTCTAGGCAGTGTTCTTCGCGTAGCCGCGGATCGGCCCGCCCGTCTTGCGCATCAAAGGGGCTGGCAGGCGGTACCCGGTGAGATCCAGTGTTCCGAGCCGTGCATCGTTTTCGCGCAGGTTTCGGCATCCACTTCCTCGATGACGCGGATCCGCAGGGCTTGCTTCGCTGCCGGGTGGTTCCCTGTTCGTGCGCAAAGTGTGCCACGCATTGACGCTGGAATCAGCGAATCGCTATGATCCCCGGCAGTTTTCATACGCAGAATAATCCGGGAGAGCCATGAGCCGCATCAGCCGTGTGGAAGTTCACGAATTCGCCTTCGACCTGCCCGACGTGGGCTGGGACGCAGGAGGCTTCAACATCGTTTACCAGCCGAACAACAAGCTCAGGCTCTCCAAGTACGCCGTGGCGATTGAGGCCGACGACGGCGCGCGCGGTGAATACGTGGCGCTATGGGGCGGATCCAAAATTGCGCTGGGACAAACCCTTGCGCTCTGCCCGCATCTGATCGGCCGCGATCCGCACCAGCGCGAACTGATTTATGACGACTTCAAGCGTGCCCTGCGCCAGTACGATCACATGGGTGTGGGCTGCCTGGACATTGCGCTTTGGGATCTGGCCGGCAAGCAGCTCGGCGCACCCGTCTGGAGAATGCTCGGCGGCTGGCGCAAGCGACTGCCGACTTACGCGAGTTCCTACCATGGCGACCGCAACGGCGGCCTGTCGAGCGCCCAGGCTTATGTGGATTTCGCCGAGCAGTGCTACGAGATGGGTTACCGCGCTTTCAAAATGCACGGCTGGTGCGACGGCAATGTGAAGGAAGAGAGCGAGGCCGTGCTGGCGCTGGGCAGGCAGTTCCGCGGCCGCATGGCCCTCATGCTGGATCCGGCCTGCGAACTACGCACCTTTGCAGACGCGCTCGCGGTCGGCCGCGCCTGCGATGAAGCCGGGTTCTTCTGGTATGAGGATCCGATGCGCGACGGTGGCTGGTCGCAGCATTTTCACAAGAAACTGCGCCATTTCATCAAAACGCCGCTGCTGCAGACCGAACATGTGCGGGGTCTCGAGCCGAAGGCGGATTTCATCGTCGCCGAAGCGACCGATTTCGTGCGCGCCGATCCCGAGTACGACCTCGGCATTACCGGCACCATGAAGATCGCGCACCTGGCCGAGGCTTTCGGGCTGGATGTCGAGATTCATGCGGCTGGGCCTGCCCATCGCCATTGCATGGCGGCAATCCGCAATACGAACTTTTACGAGTTGGCGCTGGTGGGGCCGAAGTGCGGCAACGCGATGCCGCCGGTATACACCGACGGGTATAGCGACGAACTCAATGCAGTGGGCGAGGATGGCTGCTTTCCGGTGCCGGACGGCCCCGGGCTTGGCGTGCGCTACGACTGGGAATTCATCAAACGGCAGCGTACCGCCTTGCACGAATTCAAGTAATTGGTTCTGGTAACTGCCTGATGCAGCGAGATTTTCTCGCCATCATTCCTACATGACATAGCAATTATTCGAGGCCGGGGCTTTATCGCGCATCGCAATATTGATTACATTCCCGAAACTGGACTGTCAGGCGGCATATTCGAGCGAATCAGGGCGTTGACGGCTTTGCGACGCGCCATTTATATTACTGACCGGTCAGTTACTTTCCCGGCCAAGATGACCGGTGTGCCGCACCGAGGCGGAAAAGGCGCGTTCGGCAGCAAGCCGGCAGGGTCGTGTCGAACCGTACTTCAGGGATGCTGGCCGAAACGGACCGTGCACGGAGGATAGAAAAGCATGAATGCACCTTACGACCGGGCGCTGATGAATGCAGATTGCGCCCAACGCACGACAAATCCCGTGGAAGCTGCCGACCTGCGTCCGGACAGCGTCCGGGTATCCAGCCGCTCGCTTGGGTGGAAGAATCTGAACATCGAACGCCGCGAACTCGAGCCCGGCTCCGATTGCCTTCCGGGCGGGCTCACCGAACACCTGATTTTCGTCAGCCTGGCCGACGGTCATGTCATCCGCGAGAGCGGTGGTGACATCGCGGATAAGGATCTCGAAGCCGGCCTGGTTTCGATCCATCCCAGCGATACGCCGGTGCGCTGGGAGTGGGACACTCGGCTTTCGTTCACCGTTATGTCGCTCGAGCCGGAATATCTGGAAAAAGTCGCCAAGGAAATTTTCGATCTCGATCCTGCCAAGCGACAGACGTCAGCCTTGCCGACATTGCGGCCGTGGCGCATCTGAGCACTTACCACCTGACGCGCGTATTCAAGAAATCCACGGGGGTATCGCCGCATCAATATGTGGTGCAGGTCAGGGTCAATAGTGCACGGTCCCTGCTCACCGCGGGCGCAGGCAACCGCTCGCTGGCTGAAATCGCAGCCGCGGTCGGATTTGCCGACCAGAGCCACCTCACCCGTCATTTCAAGCGTGTGCTCGGCGTGACCCCAAAACAGCTGCGCCAGTAGGTTCAAAATCCGCGAGGGTTCAGGTCCGCCAGGGTTCAACTCCGCTGCGGGTGGCGATCGTACGCAACCTCCTCAAAAAACAGCGCAAAGGTGTCCAATTAAAGTCCGCGCCCGCGAGCGTATCTTTGGCATTTACGATCGGGCGCTACTCCTCCTGCATGCGAGGCCGCCGGAACCCGCGGTACGGTATCGCCGGATCAACGAGATGTCCGGCCACCCTTAGTTTCAGATCCATCCCTGATGCCGGCCGACGTTGAAACGCATTCCCTTCTCGTCCCAGAGCGCCACCGGTCCGCGTTCTTTGCTCCCTCGAAAGTTCCTTTCGGACGTGAAACGATCAGGTCGAAATCGACTATTGTTTCGTACGGGGAAATAGCGGTTTACAATCCATTCTTCGATCAGGTTCCTAAAAATCAGGAGTGCGATGAAGAGCCCACTGAAGCGATTCCTGGCTGTTTTGGCGATTTCGATGGTTACAGCTTTGCCGGCGATGGCGGAAGAGCAGTTGCCCGAGGAACGCCGCGGCGGCGACATGGCAATCGATATGGTTCTGGCACGACCGATCGGATTGTTGAGCGTAATTGGCGGGTCGGTGCTGTTCGTGGTCTCGCTGCCGTTCACGATTCCCAGCGGGAGCGTGGACGCAGCGGCTGACGAACTCGTCAGGAAGCCAATCAATTACACCTTCAGGCGTCCGCTCGGTCAGATAGGCCAGTAATCCAGTCCTGCGGCTGAATTCAACCGCCGCGTCCGGACTCCATCGGATTCCAGGCGAGCATCGCCAGCGCGGCGCCTATCAAGGCCATGCCGCCGGCTTCGATTGGTGCCGGGCGTTCGCCCAGTTGCAATCATGCGGCGAATACGCCGATTACCGGCGTGGCCAGCGTTCCCAATCCGGCCAGGCCGGTCGCCGGTATCGCGCTGTATGTGATACAGGCGACAAACGAGGCCGTCCAGTTGATCGGCTGCGGCTCGAACCAGGCCCATCCTCCCGCCAGCACGACGGTGCCGATCACCATCTGCCAGAGCATGATCATCAGCATCGAAATGCTGGTTTTCGTCTGCAGGCGCTTCACGTAAATCACGCTTGCACCCCAAGCCATACCGGCCGCGACTGCGAGGGTGCTCGCCAGAAGTTCGCCGGTGAAACGCCAGGGCTGGATCAGGATCAACAGTCCGCACAAAGCCACCGCGACCGCCAGTCCCTGCCAGCGCGAGAGATGCTCGTGCAGAAACAGCCACGCGAATATCAGCACCCAGAACGGCATGGTGTAAACCAGCACCGCTGTTTTTCCCGTGCCGCCGAGGTTCAGCCCATAGAGCGTGCAGCCGAAGTTGACGGCGAGCGCCCCTCCGAACACGAGCACCACGCGCCATTGCCTGCCGCGCGGCAACAATGGGTCGCCGTAAAACCAGATGATCGGCACCATGCAGATTGCGGCGATGGCAAAGCGCAGGGTTGCGAACTGGAACGGTCCGCTGTCGCCTAGACCGTATTTCATCAGTACGAAGTTGTAGCCCCAGATAAAAGGGTGATTTCGACTATACTTGCGCCGCCATCGGACAGAGACCGCAAAGGTCCGGCCGATAGGATAAAAACGTCGAGGGGGGAGATCTCATGGTCTGGTCGCAGGTTTACGACCCATTCAACAACACCATCCTGTCAACGCTGGTCTGCGCGATTCCCGTAATCGTGCTGCTGGGCGGGCTGGGTTTCTTCCACATGCGCGCTCACTACGCCGCAATCGCCGGGCTGGTTGCTGCTGTGGCGATTGCAATATTTGTGAACGGCATGCCTGGAGAGATGGCGCTAAGCGCCGGTCTCTATGGAACGCTATTCGCCGCCACGACGATCTGCTGGATCATTTTCAATCTTATTTTCCTGTACCGGATGACATTGCAGGTCGGGTTGTTCAAAGTCCTGCAGGACAGCATAGGCGGCATTACCAACGACCGCAGACTGCAGTTGGTCCTGATCGCGTTCTGCTTCGGTGCATTTTTCGAAGGCGCGGCAGGAGGCGGGACGCCGGTCGCGGTGACGGGCGCCATACTGATCGGGCTTGGTTTCAATCCGCTCGCCGCTTCCGGTCTTTCGCTGATCGCCAACACCGCACCGGTGGCCTATGGCGGTCTGGGAACGCCGATCATCGTACTGCACCAGGTCACCCAGCCAGGCAACGATGACTACCTGCTGACCCTGTCCTCGATGGTTGGACGGCAGTTGCCTTTCTTTTCCGTGATCGTCCCGATCTGGCTGGTGCTGACGTTCTGCGGCTGGCGCCGTACGGTGGAAGTCTGGCCGGCGGTTCTCGTGGCAGGTTTGTCTTTCGCGATTCCGCAATTCGTGATTTCGAACTACCACGGCCCATGGCTGGTTGACATGCTTGGCGCCATGATCTCCATGGTCATGCTTGCCGTTTTCCTTGCTTATTGGAAACCGAAAACGGTCATGCTCGATGCTTCCGGCAGCGGGAACGTCGTTCCCCGGTCCGAAGCCACTAAACAACATCATGGGCACAGCCGTGACCTGGTGATCAAGGCCTGGATGCCGTGGGTCATTCTGACAGTCGTGCTATTCCTGTGGGGTCTGCCCGTCATCAAGGCATTGCTGAACTTCAAGGGATACACCTATTGGGAATGGCAGATCCCGGGCCTGCACAACCTGGTGCAGCGCGTGGCGCCCGCGGTTGAAGCGGCAAGAGTGGAGTCCGCGGTCTGGAAGTGGGGGTTCATCTCCGCTACCGGGAGCGGAATATTGATAGCGGCGGTCATCGCCGGGTTCGTCATGGGCTTCAAGATTCGTGAAATGATCAAGGCCTGGCTCGAGACCTTCGGGATCATGAAATATTCGCTTCTGACGATTCTGGCAATGCTTGCGCTAGGCTATATCACGCGATATGCCGGCATGGACGGTACGCTCGGCCTGGCATTTGCCAACACTGGCTGGCTGTATCCGTTCTTCGGCACGATGATCGGCTGGATCGGCGTCGCGCTGACCGGAACGGATGCAGGTTCCAATGCGTTGTTCGGCAGCCAGCAGGTGATCACCGCGAACAAGCTGGGCCTCAGTCCGACCCTGATGGCCGCTGCGAACAGCTCCGGCGGCGTAATGGGAAAAATGATCGATGCGCAAAGCATTGTCGTCGCATCCGTGGCGACCAACCAGCAGGGCAAGGAAGGCGTGATTCTGCGCTTCGTGTTCTGGCACAGCGTTGCGCTGGCGTCTCTGGTCGGCGTGCTGGTCATGTTGCAAGCCTATGTGCCGCTGTTCCAGGCGATGGTCCCCGAATAGCGGAAGCGCGAAATAGTGTGATCGGCACGGCTGCCCCGACGCCGTGCCGATTTCTTTTGAGGTGTCCATGAAGAATCTGCAAGTGCTGCTCGCCAGCCGGCCCCAAGGCTGGGTCAGCGAGGAAAATTTCCGCATTGTGGAATCCGCCATTCCCCGCCCTCGCGAGGGCGAAGTTCTGGTGCGGAATCTTTATCTTTCGCTCGACCCGTACATGCGGATGCGCATGGATGCCGGAAAATCCTATGCTCCGCCGGTGGAAGTTGGCGAAGTCATGGTCGGCGGCGGTGTGGGTGAAGTTCTGGAGTCGCGCGATCCGCGTCTCTCAAAAGGCGATATCGTTACCGGGCGCCTTGGCTGGCAGTTGTACGCTGTTGCGCCGGGGACGGGACTGCGCAAGGTCAATTCGGAGGGCGCGCCGATTTCCACTGCGCTCGGCGTAATCGGCATGCCTGGCGTGACGGCCTGGTACGGCCTTCTGAAAATCGGCGAGCCGAAAGCGGGTGAAACCGTGGTTGTGTCTGCCGCCTCGGGGGCTGTTGGCAGCGTGGTCGGGCAGATCGCGAAAATCAAGGGTTGTCGCGCAGTGGGCATCGCCGGCGGGTCCGAGAAATGCAGGTACGTGGTCAGCCAGCTCGGGTTTGATGCCTGCGTGGACTACAAATCCGCGAGCTTTGAATCAGACCTGGAAGCCGTCGTGTCTGGTGGCATCGACGTTTATTTCGAGAACGTCGGTGGACGGGTCCTTGATGTAATCCTGTCGCACCTGAATGCATTCTCGCGCATCCCGTTCTGCGGCTACGTTTCGGAGTACAACCCGGGAGAAGGTTACGGCGTGCGCCAGCTGCGGCAATTGCTGGTCAGTCGCTCACTGTTGCAGGGATTCATCATCTCGGAACATCTGGAGATCTGGGAGCAGGCGCTGCGAGAACTTGCCGCCTGGGTTGCGGCCGGCAAGCTGAAGTATCACGAGACGGTTACCGAGGGGCTCGCAAATGCCCCGATGGCGTTCATTGGAATGCTGCAGGGGAAGAACCTGGGCAAACAGCTGGTGAAACTTGCCTAGGACTTTCTAGTGCACGACCGTGGGTTGGTTCATGAGCGCGTCGAAGCCGCCGAGGAATTCGTCGATCGAGTCCATCGTGGCGTCTTCCGCCAGGATCTTTTCAAGGTTCTCGCGAAACGCCGAGGCGACCATGCCGTGAATGTAGGTGCCGAATCCCGCGGGCTTGTTGACCAGTTCGTAGCCCTCGACATCGGGGTAGGAAACCACATGGTAGTGCGGGCTGCTGTAGACGATCTGCATGGCGTCGATCCTTGAACCCGCGCTTTCGCGCGCATGCCGTCCATATGGTGCGGATACGCGCAAATTCAAGGCGGTCGGCGCCGGCAGGACATCACATTCGGGAGTATGAAAATGATCGAACAACGGCTAGCGGAATTGGGCATCGACCTGCCGGTCGCGCCGGTGCCCGCATTCCAGTATGTGCCGGTTACCGTGCACGAACGCCTCGCCTTCGTCAGCGGGCAGTTGCCCCGCAAGGGGGAAGAAATCGTCACCGGCAAGGTTGGCAGCGACGTCGATCTTGAGCGTGCGCAGGAGGCTGCGCGCCTTTGCATCATCCAGGGGCTCGCCTGCCTGCGCCAGAACCTGGGTTCCCTTGATCGTGTCGAGCGGATCCTCAAGCTCACGGGCTTCGTTGCTTCAGCGTCGGGTTTCAACCAGCAGCCCAAGGTGATAGATGCCGCCTCGGAATTGCTGGGCAAGGTTTTCGGCGAAAACGGCCGTCACGCCAGAAGCGCGGTCGGCGTCGCCGAACTGCCGCGCAATGCCAGCGTCGAGATCGAAATGATCGTGTCGCTGAAATCGTGATCGGGGCAGCGTCCTTTGCGCTGCGTGGCCTGCACAGGGCGGCGAGTGTCCCGCCAATTGTCCCGCAGTCGGGGAGGATCATATGAAGTACAACATATTGGGTTCGAGCAAGCTGAACGTGTCTTCGATCTGCCTCGGCACCATGACCTGGGGCGAGCAGAACAGCGAGAAGGACGCGCACGAGCAGCTCGACTACGCGGTTTCACGCGGCATCAATTTCATCGACGCGGCCGAGATGTATCCGGTGCCGCCGAAGGCGCAAACCCAGGGGCGCACGGAAACTTACTTTGGCACCTGGCTGAAGAAGCGGCAACGGGACACGCTGGCCGTGGCCACGAAAATCACCGCGCCAGGCCGCGGATTCGCCTGGGTGCGAGGCGGTCCCCAGGCCATCGACAGGAAAAGCATCCAGGAAGCGCTCGATAACAGCCTCAAGCGGCTGCAGACCGATTACGTGGATCTCTACCAGATCCACTGGCCGGACCGGTACCTCCCATTGTTCGGAAATACTTTCTACGACCCGAAACAGGAACGGGAAACGGTTGCGATCGAGGAGCAGCTCGAGGCGCTCGCGGGCGTCGTGAAGGCCGGCAAGGTCCGCTACCTTGGCCTGTCCAACGAATCGCCCTGGGGTACGATGGAATTCATCCGCCTGGCCCGCGCCAGGGGCTTTCCCATGGTGGCCTCGATTCAGAATGCCTACAACCTGCTCAATCGCAGTTACGAGCCTGGTCTGTCGGAAGTCACCCGCCGCGAGGGTGTGCCGTTGCTGGCGTACAGCCCGCTGGCGTTCGGGCACCTCTCGGGCAAGTACCTCAACGGCGCCAACCCGGCCGGCGCGCGGCTGACGCTGTTCCCTCCGTTTGGCCAGCGTTACGACAAGCCGAACGTTCCCGCCGCCAGCAACGCCTACGCCGAACTGGCCAGGCGGTCCGGCCTGACGCCGGCAACGCTGGCGATCGCCTTCGTTCACGGCCGCTGGTTCTGCGCCAGCACCATTGTCGGCGCCACCAGCCTGAGCCAGCTCAAGGAAAACATCGATTCCAGTGAAGTCAGCCTGGCGGACGATGTCCTTGCTGAAATCGATGCGATCCACGTCCATTACCCGAATCCGGCCATTTAAGGCCGCCGTTTACCGGTGAAAACGCGGTCGGACCGCGAATGAGGCAGCGCCCTGCGCCGCCTCTCGGGTTTGTTTGACATCCCTCGGGTTATTAAAGATAATCCGCCGTTTCGTTCGGAGGGGTTCCCGAGCGGCCAAAGGGATCAGACTGTAAATCTGACGGCTCTGCCTTCGAAGGTTCGAATCCTTCCCCCTCCACCAAAGTTTCGAGACGGAGTTCAGGATCGGGTCTTCGGCAAGATCGTCACGGCGTCTTCTGATGTGCCAAAAGCAAGTGATGTCAGGCGGTTAAGCCCGGGTCAGGCGGGTGTAGCTCAATGGTAGAGCAGAAGCCTTCCAAGCTTACGACGAGGGT
>CAYODB010000062.1:0-17627 GCA_964402495.1 uncultured Bordetella sp. | reverse complement strand
ACTCATCATCCCAAGGTCCGACATGCTTCGATCCCTGCTCGCCCTCCTGCTCCTCGCATGCAGCTTCGCTGTGCACGCGCAGGACCGGATGCTTTACGTGGAGTATCGCGTCCTGTCCCCGCTTTTGCCTCCATTGAGTGCCGAAAGCCAGCCCCGCAAGCTGTGGCTCGTCGGCAACAAATACATGCGCTTCGAGGATGTGCCCAATCCGGAAACCAACATTCATGGCCTGATCATCGTCGCGGAACCGGAAATCTGGATAATCGACCGCAAGACCAACCGGGGACGGCGAAGCGTCGACCCCGGGCCAAGCTACGCGGTTCATTTTCCCATGCTCGCGACCGAAACCTCCGCACGCCTGCGGCAGCTCGAGTTCGGCGGCGAACTGGCGTTTTTCCAGGAGAATGGCGCAAGAGAGCTGGCTCCCCAGGTCGTGGACGGCGTCAACTGCAGCGTCCTGGCCGTGCAGGTGGACGAGCGCGAGCTGCTGCTGTATCTGAGGAAGGACGGCAGACCTTTCCAGATCACGGTGAAAGCCGATGCGGGCGAATATTCCGTGCGCATCCTCAGATACGAACCCGGTTCGAAACCCGATCTGAGCCTTTTCAAGCCGCCCGTGGGCGTCAAGTTCGACCAGCCTTGACCTCGGGCTGACAATTGGCGGGCCCCGCGCATCCGCAAGCACTCCGTATTGCAATCGGTCGGCACACAATGGGCCCGGTACACTGGGCCGTGATCATGCACAACCGATCACGCACAACCGCTCACGCACAACCAGAGGGCCGGATGCAGTGCGCGCTTGTCGTATTTCTGATGTTATGGCTGGGAACGGGATTCGCCCGGGCGGAATTCCTCCTGGTGCCCGAAACCCACATCATCAAGCCAGGTAGCCGATTTAACGTAACCCTGTTCCTGCCGAATGATTCCAGTGAGGAACGGGTGTTGGACCTGCCGGTGCGCATCACACTGCGCGCGCGTGGCGTGGAGAACGCGCCAGAGATCGCTCTTTCTCCCGTTGACCCCGATCAGCCTGCCTCCACTCGCATCGCGCCGGGCGCCTTTTACCGCGCGAAGTACGCCGGGACCCTGCCGGACGGACTGACCGGCAATCTGGTGCTCGAGCTCCTGGAGTTCGAAGGGACGCTGCTGGCGCTTGCGGTCACGGAGCCGGAAACCGCGGTGGTATCGCCGGCAACCACTTCCGCCGCGCAGGAGAGAAACGCGAAGCAGGTGCGGAAACAGGAAGTCGCGGACGCAGCGGTGGGCCCGACCGACAGGGATGCCGCGCGTTTCGCCTCCGCGTTTTCGCCGAACGAACCCAATTATTTTTCGGCGGGATCCAGTGGCGAGACCAACGCAAAATTCCAGGTCAGCCTCAAGTTCCGGCTGTTCAATCCCGATACCCAGACACCCTTTCTCGAAAAGCTCTATCTGGCGTACTCGCAGACCTCGATCTGGGCGCTGGGGACCTCGTCGAAACCGTTTTACGATTCCAGCTACCGGCCGAGCGCCTTCTTCCTCGACGACGATGTCAGCCAATGGCCGTTCCGCAATTGGTCGCGCCTGGGTTTCCAGGCGGGTCTGGAGCACGAGTCAAACGGCAAGGATGCGGCCGACTCCCGCAGCATGAATACGATTTTCGTGCGCCCCACCTTCACACTGCCGTTCTGGAAGGACTATTTCGTTTCGTTTGCGCCGAAGCTCTACGACTACATCGAGAAGGAAGACAACCCGGACATCGCCGAGTATCGCGGCCATGGCGATTACCTCATCAAGGTCGGAAAGGTCGATGGCCTGCAACTGGCGACCACCCTGCGCAAGGGCACGTCGAAGGATCCCTACAGCGCGCAATTCGACCTTTCGTATCCGCTGAAAACGGCGACGTTCGGCAATCTTGGCGGCTATCTGCATCTGCAGTTTTTCGAGGGCTATGGCGAAAGCCTGCTCGACTACAACCGGCACGTGCGGCCGCAGTTCCGCATCGGCCTGATGATCACCCGCTGAGAGGAGAAGGCAATGAGCGAATCGCGTCGCAGTTTTCTGAAAAAAGTTGGCACAGGCAGCGCACTTGCAACGGCTTCAACCCTGCTGGCTGCCACGGCCGCCGGCGCGGAGAAGGAGGAGGACAAAAAGAAAGTGAAAAAACAGGCCAGCACGGAAGGCGGACTGCCGAAAGGATTGGTGCTCTGCACGCTAAAGCGCGGCGGTGAATGGGGCCTGGGTGTACGCACGGAGCGCGGCATCCTCGACATTGAAGCGGCTGCCGATCACATCGGCATCGACGATGCGCCGGAGACGGTCGACGAGCTTCTGCAGGAAGGCGGTGGCGAGCCATTGCAGGAAGTCATTGAAGCCGCGCTCGGCGCGCAACATCCGAAGCCGTTTTTTCTCAAGGAAGAAGACGTCATCTTCGGCCCGGTTGTGACCAATCCGGAAAAGATCATCATGGTCGGCCTGAACTACCGGAAGCACGCAGCCGAGATCAAGATGGCACTGCCAACTTCTCCGGTACTGTTCAACAAGTTCAACAATGCGCTGCTGGGCCATAATCGCACGCTGCACCTGCCGACAAAGGTCTCGAGCCAGTTTGACTACGAAGTGGAACTGGTGATCGTGATCGGCAAGACGGCCAGGGACGTGAGCGAAGCGGATGCCCTCTCGCATGTCGCGGGCTACTGCACGGGCAATGACTTTTCCGCGCGCGACCTGCAGCGCAGGACCAGCCAGTTCATGCTGGGCAAGATTGGCGACGGCTTCGCCCCGCTGGGCCCCTGGCTGGTGACCGCGGACCACGTGCCGGATCCGAATGCGCTGGATCTCTGGTGCGACGTCAATGGCGAACGCCGCCAGTCCTCCAATACGCGCGACATGGTGTTCAGTTGCGCAAAGCTGATCAGCTATTGTTCCGGCCTCATGACGCTCAAACCCGGCGACCTGATCTACACGGGCACACCGGAGGGCGTGATCCTCGGCAAGCCGGAAAGCCAGCAGGTATGGCTGAAGGCCGGCGACAGGGTCAACTGCGGCATCGAGAAACTGGGCGAACTGAAATTCACGCTGGCCTGATTCATCCCGTCGCACCAACCCGGAGCTTCAAGCCGGGTTGGTCGGCTCAATGACCAGCAGCAGGTCGCCGGACCGGATGATGCTGCGCTCCTTGTCCCAGAAGCCGACGGGTTCGCCGTGGCGGTAAAGGCGCACGACCAGCCCATCGTCGACGTCCTTCATGGATTTGCCGACTTCTTCGGGGCGTGCAATGCGCTCGCCGAAGGTTACCCGTCCGCCGGAATTCAGCATGTCCAGGACGTAGTCCGCGGTATGCCGGTTGGTCACCGATTCCGCCAGGAGATAGCCGTTGACCTGCGACGGCATCACCGTTGCGCTGGCGCCCGCCTGGCGCACCAGCTTGGCATTCTCATCTTCCCACACGGTGGCGATGATCCTCACCTGCGGGTTGAGGTGGCGAATGGTCAGCACGGCCAGCACAGTGGTGTCATCCCGGCCGAGGCTCACGATGGCCGCACCCGCACTTTCGATCCTGGCATCCCTGAGGATCCGCTCCTGGGTCGGATCGCCATGCAGGCCTGTATAACCCGCCTCCGCAGCGTTGCGAACGCATTCCTCGGAGATGTCGATCACGACGATCTTTTCGGCGGGCGTGCCCTTCGCCTCGATTTCCTTCGCGGCAACGGTACCACTCTGGCCATAGCCGCAGATGACGACATGGCCGTCGAGGCGGTCTCTCAATCGCGACATGCGGATTCCCTCCCAGATTTTCTGGAACACGAGCTGATAGGCGGTGCCGAAGAAAATAAACAGTACGAACACTCGCACCGGAGTCACGAACAAGGCATCGATAATTCGTGCCCGATCGGACACCGGAACGATGTCGCCGTAGCCCACCGTGGAAATGGTAATCATCGTGAAGTACACGACATCGGAAAACGAGACATGGCCGTCGATGTTGTCCTTGAGCCCGGCGCGATCCAGCCACATGAAGGTCATCACCAGGCCGATCAGACTCAGCACCAGCAGCGCCCGGTTGATCAGCATGCGTTCGGCACTGACCGGGGCCTTCGTGTAGAGCACGCGGTGGCGGGGCGGCGGCGACTTGCGCAATTTGGCCATCGGTTCATGATACTGCAGTAATGAGAAAGCCTTTTTCCAGCGCCGCGGTTGCGGCCGTTTTCACCGCAGCGCTCGTGACATTCGCCGCTGACCTGCAAGTGGCGGCACTATCTGGCGGCGATCTGACCATAGCAGACGGCTCCGCGCAGGCCTATTCGCTGCCCGCTCCCGGACTGGACGCCGCACAACTCGAAAAATTTTCCAACGGCAGGCAGGAATTTAACCAGCACTGGGTCGTGCTGCCGGTGATCGGCGGCAAATGGGGGCGCGGGCCGACATCCAACGGCGAAGAATGCGTCGGCTGCCATCTCGGCAACGGCCGGGGGCGGGCGCCGGATTCCGCAGACGAGCCGCTGGGATCCATGGTGGTACGGCTGTCGATCCCCGGTGAGGAGGCGCATGGCGGACCAATGCCCCATCCCAACTATGGCGACCAGCTTCAGGAACAGGGCGAGCTGGGTCGCATCCCCGCGGAAGGCGAATCGGCCATCAGTTGGCGGGAACACGAGGAGGTCCTGGCGGACGGCACCCGGGTTACGATGCGCTCGCCAACGGTGAGCTTTCGCAAGCTTCGGTTCGGACCGCTCGGGTCGCAAGTGCTGACTTCGATGCGGGTCGCACCGCCGGTCATCGGCGCCGGTCCGCTCGATGCCGTGCCGGCATCGGCCCTGCTTGAAATCGCCGCCCGGCAGCAACAACTCGGGCTCAACGGCCGGCCGAACTACGTCTGGGACGCCGCCGCGCAGGCCACGTCCGTCGGACGCTTCGGCTGGAAAGCCAACCTGCCGGACCTGCGACAACAAATCGCCGTGGCCTATCTCAATGACATGGGGGTTACGACGCCTCTCTTCACACGCGACAACTGCCCGCCCATTCAGACCGCGTGCCGCAATCGCGACACGGGAACGATCCCCGAACAACACCGGTTGCCCTTCGAGGAAATCCTGTTCTACTCCCGCACGCTCGGCGTCCCCGCGCAGCGTAATGCCGGTGACCCGGTGGTCATCCAGGGCGAGCGCTTTTTCGCGCAAGCCCGCTGTTCGGCTTGCCACGTTGCGGAATTGCGGACCGGCGACTATCCCGAGCTGCCCCGCCTGGCGAACCAGGTCATCCGCCCCTATACCGACTTGCTGCTGCACGACATGGGTGAAGGACTTGCCGACGGCCGGCCGGACTTTCTCGCAGGCCCCCGCGACTGGCGCACGGCCCCGCTTTGGGGCCTGGGTTTGAGCAAAACGGTAAACGGCAATGCCTCGTTGCTGCATGACGGCCGGGCGCGGACGCTTGCCGAAGCCGTGCTGTGGCACGGCGGCGAGGCCGAAGCGTCGCGCGAAGCTTTCCGCGCCATGCCGAAGGCCGATCGCGAAGCTTTGTTCGCTTTCCTGAATTCCCTCTGAAAGGCAGCAACTCTCACCGCAGAGGTCGCAAAGGACGCGGAGAAAAAAGCCGCAGAGACAAGCAGAGACAATGAGTATGGGGAAATTCCGCCATAGGTAGTTCGTTGGTCTGGCCCCGCCATATTTGTGCCCATACTGGGGATTCGCCACCGCATTATTCAACTCAATTTCCTTTTCCCTTTTCTCTGCGTGTTTCCTCGGCGTCCTTTGCGACCTCTGCGGTGAGACCGGCCTGCCTTGTATTTCGCCCGGTGCTCCCGGTGGTTCCAGGTTTAGAATGTTGAAACAGCAGCGAACGAAGGAGCAAACAGCACATGCGCCTGGCAACGACAACGTTTCTCCTGGCTCTCGCGCTACCAGCGCAGGCCGAAATCGTGTGTCCCGATTCAATCGACGTGCAACAGCAAGCCTTGGCACCGGCGGGGGACTGGGTGGTAAGCTACACCGAACCGCCGATGAAACATGTTGGCATCACCGTGTTCGACGGTCCGCCATCGCGGAACCGCAAGGTCAAACCGTTTTCGACCAAGACCACGGCCGGCGAGCTGCGCGTGTCCTGGCGCCTGGTGAAAACGCATCGCAACTATCATCTGCGATGCGGCTACGAACGCACCAGCGCGACATTGACAGCGGTTCTGCCGCCCGGGGTCAGCGGCTGCAATGCCGTTTTCGACCGCAGGGTGTCCTACGGAATCGAAGGACTCGCGGTGAAGAGGATGGTTTGTAACTGAGGACATAAAAATGCAGATAGATGTCATCTCCGACGTTGTTTGCCCCTGGTGTTTCATCGGCAAGCGCAATCTCGAGGCCGCGCTCGCTACATGGCGCGAACAGCATCCCCATGAAGAAGCGCCGCAGGTCAACTGGCTTCCGTTCCAGCTCAATCCCGGTCTTCCGGAAAGCGGGATGCCGCGCGCGCAATACGTCGCCGACAAGTTCGGCGGACCGGAGCGGGCGAAAGTAATCTACGCGCGGGTTTCTAAGGCCGGCGCCACAGCAGGCATTGCGTTCAATTTCGACGGCATCGTGCGCCAGCCGAACACCATCAATCCGCACCGCCTGATCCACCTGGCGGGAGAAGAGGACAAGCAGGATGCGATGGTCGAGGCGCTCTTTCACGGCTATTTTCTGGATCAAGCCGATCTCACCAGCAATGACACGCTGGCTGACATCGCCGCAGCGGCGGGCCTGGATCGCGAAAAAGTCACCGCGTACCTTGCCACTGATCAGGACAAGCCCCTGATCGAGAACGGCGACCATCGGGCGCGCACCATCGGCGTCCAGGGGGTACCGTTCTTTATCGTCAACCAGCGCTACGCCCTTTCCGGGGCGCAGCCGCCGGAAGTCCTGCTCGACGTAATGCAGAAAGCCAGCGAGGAAGTTGCTGCAGCGCCGCAATAAATCCCTACAAAATCATTGATCCGGCCGCATCGCCGGGGGTAGGATTTGCCTCGCAGGGCGTACCGGAAGCAGGCTCAGGACCGTGACTCGCAACTCGAACCTAAGGAGGTGCATCATGTGTTTCGAATTCGAAGCGCTCTATTGGGCAAAGCTGGCCGAGGAAGAAGAAAAAAGAAAACAGGTCGAAGACGAATTGAAGGCAGCGCAATCGACCCCGCACCACGCGCACGAGGAAAACGCCGTTCCAGCCTGATTCGGCGCTACGTTCCAGAATTCCCGAACCCCGCCCAGTGCGGGGTTTTTCATTGGTGGCGGCTGCGATATCGCGGCGTATCGTTCGGCGCGATAATTGCGGCGAATGAAGCTCCTGACCTGGAACATCCAGTGGTGCCGCGGCATCGACGGGAAGGTTGATCCCGCGCGAATCGCGAAGACAGTGCGCGCTTTTGGCGATGCCGACGTCCTGTGCCTGCAGGAAGTCGCGGTAAATTTTCCGGGCCTGGAAGGCAGCTTTGGGGAAGACCAGGTGCGCGAACTGTCACTGCTCCTGCCCGGCTACAGTGCGCATTTTGGCGCCGCCACCGATGTCGACGACGGCAAGGGCGGCCGCAGCCTGTTCGGCAATCTGATTTTATCAAGGCTGCCGGTGGTCCAGGTTTACCGGCATCTCCTGCCCTGGCCTGCGGACCAGGCGAAGCCCAGCATGCAGCGTGTCGCAGTCGAAGCCGTGGTCCGTGCTTCATGGGGCGCTGTGCGGATCCTGACCACGCACCTCGAATACTATTCCGCGAAGCAGCGGGCAGCCCAGGTCGAGGCTTTGCGCGGGCTGCACGCGCAGGCCTGCGACCATGCCGGCTCGCCGCGGCCATCGGGCGATGGCGGCACGCCGTTCGCGGCGGCGCCTCGCCCTGCTTCCGCGATCCTGACCGGCGATTTTAACTTCCGGCCCGAAGACCCAGGCCATGCCCGCATGACGGCGCTATTCGAGGGCAGCGTGCCCCGCTTCTTCGATGCCTGGCGCATCGCCCATCCGGATGTGCCGCATGCGCCCACCGTGGGAACCTTCGAAAACAGTTTCGCTGCCCAGCCGTATTGCTTCGACTTTATTTTCCTCACGCCGGACGTCGCCGGCCGCGTGGAATCCGTCAGGGTGGACGGTGAAACGCAGGCATCCGACCACCAGCCGGTGATACTGGAACTGCGCGACTAGTTCGGGCGCGCCCTGCGGACGGCGATCATCGCCAGCGTGATCGCCGCGCAAGGTAGCCAGATCCAGAGAAGTTCCGAGAACAGCACCGTCGCGCCCCGTTCGGTCAGAAAACGCGAAAGGCCGATTGGCGAAACTTCGATGGGCGTCAGCGGCGCGAAATAACGCTCGCTGGAAAAAGGCCACAGCAGGGCAACACCCGAACCGCCATTGGTGAACGCATCGAGCAGCCCATGGGAGGCGCCGGCGAGGAACAGGAATGGAACGCCCGCGCAAACCTGGCCTGCAGCACCCGATGCACAAAAGCTATCGCCAAGGCCACGATCGCGGCAGTCACGAGGGAATGGCTGAAGCCGCGATGCCCGAAATCCGAACCGTAGGGCACTTCAAACTGGAAAGCGATGACGTCCAGGTCCGGAAGGATGGCAACCGCCACGCCGGCAAGCACCAGGCGACGGCAGATCACCTGTCCACCCAGACCCGCGCCCAGCGCCAGCGGCACCACCGCATGCGTGAAAATCGTGGGCATGTTTCTTCGGCCTGCGCCTTTAGTGCCTCAGCCGTCCGCCGGCTGTTGTGGCGTATCGAGCACCAACTGGTAGAAAGCCAGGTCCAGCCAGCGACCGAACTTGAATCCCGCGTGACGGACCGTGCCGGCGTGCTCGAAGCCCAGTTTCTTATGGAGGTCGACGCTGGCGCTGTTCGACTGCTCAATGCCGCCGACGATGACGTGATAGTCCTGCTTCTCGGCCAGGGAAATCAGGCGCTCCATGAGCGCTGAACCGATCCCCTCGCCACGGTGGTCTTTGTGAACATAAACCGAATGCTCGACGGTGTACTTGTACGCAGGCCAGTGGCGGAATGTCCCGTAAGTAGAGAATCCGAGCAGCTTTCCGGTTTCGTCCTCGGCGCCTATGACGGGAAAGCGCCCAGCCTCCTTGGCCCTGAACCAGCCGGCCATGCTTTCAGGCGGGCGCGGCTGATAGTCGTACAACGCCGTCGAGTTGACGATGGCCTCGTTGAGGATGTCGAGGATCGCGGCTGCGTGCCGCTCATGGCTACAGGAAACGATGTCGAAAGCAGTCATTTGTAAAGAACTACTCGCTGACCGGACCATCCCAGGGAAAAGCCTGATACTGCGGCAAGTCGTCCGTGATCCCGTACCACGGCGCTTTCGAGCCGACAAAGATGTGGCAGACGGGCCTGACTCCGGGGTCATCGTCCAGCGATCCCATTGCCAACCCGTAGTTGTCCGGTTCGGGATCCCAGGAATTCACCATCGGCGAACCACATATCCGGCAGAAGGTTTTTACCGTGTCGGAGGACGAACGGTAGCGCGTAAGCAATTCCTCGCCCTGGAGAAAGCGGAACGACGACTTCGGAACCGCAAGCCTCGCGCGGAAAGCAGAACCGTGGAATTTCCGGCACATCGAGCAATGGCAGAAGACAGAGGTTCCGACCGGACCAACGATCTCGTACCGGATCCCTCCGCACAGACATCCGCCTCTCAACATGGCAGTCTCCCCAGTTTTCAACACCGTCTTGCGTTTGCCAGGTGCGGCCCATGAAGCCCGCAGGCCAGAGGCGAAGTCCGCCGGTAACCGGCCCCTGCCCTGCAGTCATCGGCGATGGTTTCATCGCCCGCCGGATGGCTGCCTTGTCACACCACAGTTCCGAACAGCTTGCCGACGGCTGCGGTGATGGCCATGGCCAGTGCGCCCCAGAACGTCACCCGCATTGCACCTGCCGTCACACCAGCGCCGCCCACGCGCGCAGCCAACGCGCCCAGGATCGCGAGGAACACCAGTGAAGTCCCGGAGACGACGGGGATCAGACTCGATTCCGGGACCAGGGCCACCGCCAGCAGCGGCATAGCTGCGCCGACGGCGAAGCTGCCTGCAGAGGTCAGCGCAGCCTGAATAGGCCGCGCGCTGAGCGTCTCGGAGATACCGAGTTCATCGCGGGCATGTGCGCCCAGCGCGTCATGCGCCATGAGCTGCTCGGCGACCTGCTTCGCTAGCGCCGGCTCGAGGCCACGATCGACGTAAATCGCCGTCAGCTCCCGGCGCTCACCCGGGTTGTCGCTTTCGAGTTCCTTGCGTTCCAGGTTAAGCGCAGCCTGCTCCGAATCCGCCTGTGAGCGCACCGATACGTATTCCCCGGCAGCCATCGACATGGCGCCCGCGACCAGGCCGGCCATACCCGCAACCATCACGTTGCCCTGAGTTGCATTAGCGGCTGCAACACCGAGCACCAAGCTCGCCGTCGAAACGATGCCGTCGTTGGCCCCCAACACCGCCGCGCGCAACCACCCGATGCGGCCCGTGCGGTGTCTTTCTAGGTGACGTATGGCCATTTTTACGGTTCTCTATTTTCCTGAATCGGGGACTTGAAGATTCACATGAGTGGACGGCGCAGGTCAAAGCCCGGTGCAGGTCCGCACGATCGAAGGGTCATCCGGCTTCGCGTACCGGTTGCCCGAATGTTGCCATTTTGGCCTCCAGAAGGGAACCCGCTTCTTGGGTGAGTACCCCGGCCGGGATGGGAATGCGTGTTCCCGAGCGTAGTCCGACTATCCAGAAGTTGGGGCGGCGCTTGAGGGTCTTGAGTTCCCCTCAGGCCACTTCGAGCCGCTCGGTGGCCGTTTGAAATGCCAGGACTGTTGCCGATGCTTCAACCCTGACACGCCGGTTCGGAAGGTGAGCGAGCCTTGATCTCGCGTATCGTGGCAGCCATAGCCCGGCGAACAGCCAGCCCATGCCGAGAACCGCGAAGAACGCTCGCTTCTTATTGGCGCGTCCGCTCTCGAACGCGTGGTTAGGCATCAACGCTAGTTGGACGAGACTGAGCATGTCGTGTCTGTGCAGAGTATCTTCGCATCTCGACGCAACCTCGGAATCCAGTCTCCGATCTGCGCTGCGGAGTCAGGCTCCTGATGTACGCTGCGTCATCCTCAAACCATTCTCCACCATAGCGCTTCATCTCAGAAATTGCGTTCTCAACGCTTGTGCCGTTGAAGACTCGGTACGCTGCGACCATAACACCGGTCCGATTCTTCCCGGAGCGGCAGTGGACGTATATTGGCTTTGGTTGCGTGCGGGTGATCGCCAAGAAGTGCGCCACGTGGTCGTCTACTTTCTCGGTAGCGAACACAACCAGGGGCTCCCAATCAGGCACTCGAAAGTAGTCGATCTCTCGTCTGGTGATGCCTGGAACTACCGTGTCTCGAAACGACTGCCTGTCGTCCAGGAGCCATTCGAGATTGACGATCGTCTTCACGCCGATCTGGATAAGGGCTGCGGCGCTGGTTTTGTCGGGCCTCGCGCCTCGCCACAGCGTCTGCGGAGTCACTACGCAAGAATTCTGAACTCGTGGGTCAAGTGGGGTCCCGCATGCTGGGAAGGCTCCTTCGTCTGGCTTGGCGGCACAGCCAAGCAGCACGCCGCAGCACAGAGCAACACCGGTCCAGGGCAGCGTGATTCGACGGAGTATCGGTTGCATTTCGGTTTCCTGGTGCTGCCTAACGTCCGCAATGACGCGCACGAGTGAGCACGCGGAAGCGCGCTCGCGAAGTGTCGCTGTCGACTGCGCGGTTATACCCGGCGTCGCCAGATGGTCGGATTTCGGCGCCCGTGGAAGACAGCAAGAACCACCAACGCATCGGAACGGATGCGAAAGTACACCGCGAACGGAAAGCGACGCGCGACCGCGCGTCGAACATCACCGAATACCGCAGGATGGCGTTGCGGCGAGGCCGCGGCACTCGCGATTGCTTGCTCGATCTCGCGAACGAATTCATCGCCAAGCCCGGGACCTCTTTCGCCATACCAAGCGGCCGCATCCTCAAACTCGTTCTTCGCAGCGCGTCGGAAAACGACGCGAAGCGTCATCGACCCAGGCGGGACCGCACTGCAGCCTTGACCTCATCCCAAGGCACTACGTCCTCCGGAAAGGAAGCGTCATCCGCGACGCGGCGATCCAACTCAGCACGTTGCTCGTCACTCAGGGGAAATGCCTTGGCGTCAGCGCATATCGTCGCCCATATCTCCTCGACGAGCGCCAGCCGTTCATCGACGCCAAGCCGATCGATGCCCAAAGTCTTGACAGAAACACTCATGGTCACCTCCATCCAAGGCGCCAATTTAGCACGTGCCCGCGCTCGATGCTCTGAAGGTATAAAGCCCGCGATCAGTGGCCTCGAAACAGCGGGCGCAAGCCCGCTGTGAAGTAGTCCGCTGCATCGCATGGTTGAGCGTGGCGCTGACCGGTGCACCCTCGGCCCGCGAAACGCGCACACGCTTCACCGCGTTCGCTGAGTTCTAGCGTGCTTCCTGCTGCAGATAGTTGTGGACGAAAGCGATCGCCATGCTGCCTTCACCGACCGCGGAAGCAACGCGCTTGACCGGGCTCAACCTCACATCTCCACAGGCGAAAACACCGGGGACACTCGATTCGGGCAGGTAGGGATCGCGGCTGTACGACCAGCGCCCGGCCTTCACCACGTCGTCGCCGGTCAGAACATATCCTCGTGCATCGCGTGCGATGTCCACCGGCAGCCAATCGGTCTCTGCGTCGGCGCCAATGAAGACGAAAAGGCCGCCACAGTCTTGTCGGCGCACCTTTGCACTCGCGCCATCACGTATGTCGATTTCCGTCAGATGCGCGTCGCCGTACGCGGCGACCACTTCCGAGCGCAGTTGCATCTTCACGTTCGATTTTCCGCCAAGCTGCTCAATCAGGTAGCGTCGGGTGTCATCCAGTCATATGTAATCTGGTTGCGCGCGAGGAACTGGCGCAACGCCCCGCAGGCGGCGTCCCAGCGGTGACCGACTATGGTGACGCGCGGCTTGGACGCCTCGGCCGCGATGCCCTGCATCCCGCCGCTGCGCTCGCGCGCCAGCGCAGCGACCTTCAGGGCAATCTCGGCCGACCCCGCTCAACATGCTCGGTGTAGCCCTGCCGCGCCTCGCCGATAAAAACAAGCAACTGACTCTCCGGCACAGAAACAACAGAGATCCCCTGACGCTTTGCCTCAGCGGGCAGTATGTTTTGGAACTGACCTTTCGGCACGAAGAGCGTGACGGGGAATTGTTTGTGATGTGCCCACCCTGTCTTGAACAGGCGCTTCACCTGTAATTGTGTTGGTTCGGGCTCGACCACTGAAGCCAATTCAGCTCCCAATATGAAGCAACTGGCCGCGTCCATTAGCGCGAAACAATTAAGCGAGCCATCCTGTTCAGTGTGCACGGGCGCGTCATTGAGCTGGAATGCGATCCAGGCCTCGTTGACCTGAAACTGGCTTGGATGCAACCGCGACGCTCTCTTCATGTGAAGCCTAACGTTGTGCTCTGCGTCGGGCCAGCACCGACCGTTGAACTGGTTGTCTTCCGATGGCCCGTCCGCAGCAGCTACGGGTTAGGTGCTCCCTTTAGTAAGTATTGCTCTACAAAATCAAGCGAAGAAATGAATCCCTTTACCCTGCCATTGTCCGTTACAACGACGTGATGGATCCTATTCTTCACCATCAATCTGGCAACGTCGCGGACCGGAGTGGTCGGACTGACTTCGATAGTCTTGTGCGTACATATCTCCCACGCCCGTATTGCCTTTGGGTTTTTCCGCGCCGAGTGGAAATGCACTATATCTGGAGCACTAATGATCCCAAAGATAACGCCCTTCGAATCAACAACCGGAACCGACGATAATCGATGTGCATTCAACAAATCCTCGACTTTCTCGACAGTGTCCTCGGTGTCGACAGTAGTTATGCTTTTCGTCATGATGTCGGAAATTGAATTATTCATAGTCACCTTTCGTGTAGAACCTGACGCAGAGCTAAACGGCGCCGAAAGGCGTCCGGGTTCAGCGCCGGGTTATGCCGCTGATTCGAGCGCATCCCAACCGGGGAATACGAGCACTGCCGGGTGACACTTGAGGGCGCGGGCAAGAACTTTTGCGCGCTCCACGCCGAGATTGACCCGGCCATTTTCGATGGCGGAAATGGTGGCCTGCGGAATTCCGGTGAGCTCGAAAAGCTGACTTTGGCTCAACTCCTGGAGTTCGCGAAGAATCCGGACAGATTCGCCAACAGAAACTTCGATCCTTTTCTTCGCGGGGCGAAACTCTTTCATATCAGGGCCTCCGATAATCGTGGGGAGTGACTTGAATAACCTGGACCAATAGAACGCTGGCGGATACTCGATAAATCACCCGCCACTGGAGGCCTAGCCGGGAAGAACGGTGCCCCTTCCATTCGCCGGAGAGGGCTACATCGTGAAATCCCTTGATCGACCGCAACCCCGGTGGGCCTGAGAGCATCGCTATGTCTTTCCATTTCTCGTAACGCTTCAGGACTTCTTGAGGAACAACTCCTGAGAGTTGTTTGTCCGCCCGGCGGTGTTCCTCGATGCGCCACATGCCATATTGTGCCTATACCATTAATGATATGTCAAGGTCGCTTGAGCAAGCTAAGGCCGAACGTGACGCGCGTAACCGGCTCGCGAAAGGCAAGCGAAACACCGCTGTTTTCGAGTCCGCGTTCACGCGCTCGTTAGCGCATACATGGTCGATCAAGAGCATATAGACGGGGGTCTTCCGAAATGGGAGACGATAGTCAGGACCCTGGTCGTTCACGGAATGATCTTGTTTTGGCGAAACTCGCCGAACAAACGCAGGAACATTTCTTCGGTATCCAGCGCTTCGCACCAGCCGACGCTACGCGCCTTGACCATGTCGGAGACGACATCCCATTGCGCTGAGAACACGAAGTCGCCGAATTGCCAGGCCGCGATTTCCTCGAAGCGATTCGGCTGGAGACCGTGTTTCTTTACGATGCGCTCCCACACCGGAGCTTTGTCCGCCATGAACTGCTCCAGATTGATATGGCGCTGCGGCCCGGCTTCCATGCCGAAATACTGCGCGATCCTGGGCCACAGGCTGCTCCAGCGGAACAGGTCGCCGTTGGTGACGTTGACCGCCTGATTCGCGCATTGCGGACTGGTCGCCATCCAAACCATCGCCCGTGACAACAGCGCCGAATCCGTTGCCTGGTACAGCGTGTGATAGTTCCCGGGTTTACCGGGATGCGACAGCGGCAGACCGAGTTCCTTGCATATCGCCGCGTACACGGCGATCACCATGGTCAGATTCATCGGGTTGCCAACCGCGAAGCCACAGATCGTATGGGGTCTGATCGCCGACCAGGTCCACGCCCTGCCCCTCTGGCGCTCCTCCAGAAAATCCTGCTGGTCGTAGTAGAACATCGTTTGCGAAACGCGCGGATCGCTTTCCTTCGCCGGCGTCTTGTACGGGCCGAGATGGCTGCCGTACCACTTGCTGCCCTCGACGAGGTGGATGTGCTGCAGATTTGCGGAAGCCGGTTCGATTGCATCCACCAGGTTCCTGAGCATCCCGAGATTGGCCGCGACCGCCTCCTGCGGTGTCGGCTTTTCGAGATAGGCCGCAAAGAACACGTGGCTTACATCTCTCAGGGGGGCAAGCTTGCGCTGGCAGTCCGCAGGATCCGCCAGGTCGGCCGCAAGGTGCTCATATTTTCCTTCAACGTCTGGCGTGCGTCTCGACACGGCAACGATATTCCAGCCGCCGGTTTGAACCAGATGCTTCAACAGGTACCGTCCCACCACACCGGTTGCACCGGTTATCAGTGCCGTTCTGCTGCCCATAGTCCCGTTTTACAGTTCGATTTTGTGCACCTGAAACGCGACCGCGGCCGGTACAGGTTCGTTACTTTGTACATTGCAAAATAGCATGGCGCAAATAGCATGGCGCGGGCCGGCCCGTGAGAATGCGCCCAGGGGCCGGCGCCGTCCCACTTCACCCCATGAATTCCCTCACGAGCTTGTTGAACTTCTCCGGGTTCTCCATGAACATGAAGTGATTGCCGCCTTCGGCTTCCTCGAAGATTTCCACGCGAGAGTTGGGAATCTGCGTGCCTATCCATTCCTGCGAGCGCCATCCGACGAGGCTCGTCTTGCCGCCGACGATGAGCGCTGGAATGGTAATCGTGGGCAGTATGTCGCGCCAGTCGTTAGTGGCATGGTCGAACAGCAATCGCGCCGCATAGGGCCGGGGGAGCTTGAGGTTCTGCTTGATCACCCAGTCCACCATTTCTTGCGGATAGGCCTTGGTGAACATGCCACTGATAAATCCCTCGGTGGTCTTTACACCTTCGGCACCGGCAAGTGCGTTGGTAACATCCCAAAGAGCATTCTTGTCGAGAATGGCGCCAGCGTCGATTTTTTCCTGTTCGCTCCAGATCGGGTTGACCGAAATCATCGGCATTTGATCGATCAGTAGCATCTTGGAGATGCGTTCCTTCCCGAACAACTCCCAATAACCCCAGATCACCGAGCAACCCATCGAATGGCCGGCTAGCGTCACATTGCTCAGATTGTTGGCGACCAGGAACTCGTTTACGTCCTTTGACAGCCGGTGAATTCGATATCCGTGAGTGGGTTTCTCGGATTCGCCGTGCCCCCGCATATCCAGGGCGATCACACGATACCGGTCGCTCAGGCCCTCGATCTGGTGCTTGAACTGCGCAGCCGTCTGCGACCAGCCGGGAATCATGACCAGCGGCTTGCCGGAGCCGGCCTCGATGTAGTGCAGACGGTAGCCGTCGTTGGTGGTGAAGTATCCTTCCTTGGTGTCCGCGGCCCAGCACTGGGCAGCGAGGAGCGATGCAAGAACGAGGGAAATGCCCGCGATGGCGCGCGCCGTGCTAATACGAGTAAACATGGTCTCCTCCTCCGTTGATTTATCTATCTTCTTGATCGCCGAGGCTTTTGCCCCGGGGGAAAACAGGCTACACAGTCGCTGGATTTGCGTCAATTGATCGACCGGAACGTGAGCGGTGTGGGCAAAGCAGCACCCTTACTCTGAACAGTGATTGTGCTGTTCGACAGTGAGCCCCGCGTCGCGGACGATACCGCCAAGGGTAAATGCGTTGACGGGGTTGTGACGCGGGATTGTGAGGATACGTGCGCCACTGGACATAACGATGTGCTTGCCTTGGCGGACCACTGCAAATCCGGCCTTTTCGAGTGCGCGGACGGCATCGAGATGATTGACGCCCGGAATCTTTGGCAAGGCTAGACGACTACCTCGATTTCGCGAACCTTTTCCCCTCGCAATTGCTCGTCAATGACGGCAAGGTATTCGCGAATGGCGTCCTTTATGTTTTCGAGAGCGTCCGCTTCCGTGGCCCCTTGAGACCAGCATCCAGGAAGGCCGGGCACAGAAACAGAAAAGCCTTCGTCAGACTGGTGCAGAGCGATTCGATAGCGCATAAGTTCTCTCCGAGAAGCGCGGTAGCTAAGTATAGCGCAGACGCTGTGACGCCCAACGCCATGTTGAGCGGCGCCGGCAAACGCAGCATCGGTGCCAACCTTCCGGTGCTTTGCGTGAATGCCCAGTTCGCTTTTCACCTTGTCTACGAAACGTTTGCTTCCGACCGCGAGCGATTCGGACCAGCG
>CAYODB010000061.1:13909-17719 GCA_964402495.1 uncultured Bordetella sp. | reverse complement strand
GTTCGGGAATGACGACCGCAGGCTGGACCGGAACGGCCGGCACTGTTTCCGCAGTTGGCGTGGCAGGCGGACTGTTGGGTACACTCGCACAACTGCTGGCGAGAATGGCGAGTGCGCAGATTACGATCGCCAGCGGGACTCTGATTTGCATTTGAAGAGGTTCTGAACGAAGCTGCGGGCGCGGGCTCAACAACGCGGCCCCGCGAAACCGGCTTCCGAATCCACGGCATTCCAATCCATCGTTTTGTAAATAATGATCTGGTTCATTCTCGAAGGGTCTTTCGCGCTTTTATTGTTCGTGCTCATCATTTGGTGGACGCTGCCTCGCAAGCGCGACGTCGACAAGAAGTCCAACGGCCAGGACTCTAACCCAACTCTCAACGCGGACAAGGGCACACTTGAAGCGCAGCAGGACGCGGAGGAGAAGCAAAAGAGAGGAAAGGAATTCGAAAGTTGACCCCGTCAATTGCAGGGCCTCCGAAATAAAATTTAGCGGTAGCCTGGGCGTCCTTGACCTGCTTTTGCCCCCAAGTTGTCCCTTCCTCGTTCTTGTTTTTCTCCGCGTCCTAAAAGGGTACTCCGACGTGCTACGCCCGTAGGGTATCTGCGTCCTGCTGCGCTTCAAGTGTGCCCTTGTCCGCGTTGGGAGTTTGCCCTAGGTACCCAAGTTTAGTGCAGTACCCGAGGCACGCTGAGAGTGAACTCGGGGATCGGAGCATCGAATACCACCCCGTCCTCGGCCACCATCTGGTAGCTGCCGCGCATGGTTCCCACGGGCGTGGCGATTGCCGTGCCGCTGGTGTATTCGTAGCTCTCGCCCGGCTGCAGGCGCGGTTGCTGTCCGACCACGCCAAGGCCGCGGACTTCCTGGACCCGGCTGTCGGCATCGGTGATGATCCAGTGTCGGCTGATCAGTTGAGCGGCAACGCTGCCGGAATTGAGGATGCTGACGCTGTAAGAGAAAACAAAGCGACCGGCGGCCTCATCCGATTGCTGCGGAATGTAAGTCATCCTGACGGTGACGGTTACCGTGTATTTTTCCTGGCCGGCCATTGTGGTATTTGATATCAAGGGCAGGGCGGGGGCAAGCCGTTTGCTACAATGAATCGCATGTATCGAATTGCTCCCAGCATCCTGTCCGCGAATTTCGCCAAGCTCGGCGAAGAAGTCCAGGCGGTGGTCGCCGCGGGCGCCGACATCATTCACTTCGACGTGATGGACAACCATTACGTTCCCAACCTGACGATCGGGCCGCTGGTCTGCGAAGCCCTGCGCCCGCTCACCCAGGCGGTGATCGACGTCCACCTCATGGTGAAGCCGGTCGACCGCATCGTTCCGGATTTCGCCAGGGCCGGCGCCAATATCATCAGCTTTCACCCCGAGGCGTCGGAACACGTGGACCGGACCATCGGCCTGATCAAGGAATCGGGATGCAGGGCCGGCCTGGTGCTGAATCCCGCTACCCCCCTGTCCTGGCTCGACCACACGCTGGACAAAATCGACCTGGTCCTGGTCATGTCGGTCAACCCCGGCTTCGGCGGCCAGAAGTTCATTCCCGCCGCGCTGGAGAAATTGCGCAGGGTGCGCAAGCTCATACAGGATTCCGGCCGGGATATCTGGCTGGAGGTGGACGGCGGCGTGAAAGTGGACAACATCGCGGAAATCGCAAAAGCCGGCGCCGATACCTTCGTGTCCGGCTCGGCGATTTTCGGCAGCAAGGACTACAAGGCGACCATCGCTGCCATGCGGGCTCAGCTTGCTGGCGTAAAGAATTAACCACGGAGGGCACGGAGTACACGGAGGAAAGCGAAAGAGGAATTCAGAAGTTAACGTCCCCTTTTAGCGAACGGCTGGCGATATCAGTAGCTGGCGACTGCGGAGCGCTGATGCTTAAAGCCCTTTAATTCCGCATTCCTCGACTTGGTTCTTTCTCCGTGCTCTCCGTGTCCTCCGTGGTGAAAACGTCTTGAATTTCCCGATCCAGATTAAGGCGATAGCTTTCGACCTCGACGGCACGCTGGTCGATACGCTCCCGGACCTGCACGAGGCGGGCAGCCGGATGCTGGCCGCGATGGGATTAGAGCCGGTTCCGGCGGAACAGGTGCGCGCATTCATCGGAGACGGGGTCGATCGACTGATCAAGAGGCTGCTGACCGGGCAGGTCGAAGGCGAGCCGGAGCCCGGCCTGTTTGGCAGGGCGCGGGAATCGTTCACCAGCCACTATGCGCAGGGTTTGACCCGCGCTTCGCGGCCTTATCCCGGCGTGAAGGAAACCTTGGACGCGATGCGCCGCCGCGGCTTCCGGCTCGCTTGCGTGACCAACAAACCCGAGGCCTTCACGCAGCCACTGCTGCGGGAGCTTGGCCTCGCGGGCAGGCTCGATCTGATCCTCGGCGGCGACAGCCTGCCGCGCAAGAAGCCCGACCCCCTGCCGCTGGTGCATTGCGCCGCTGCACTCGGCGTAAGTCCCGCGCGGCTGCTGATGATCGGGGATTCGGCCAACGACTGCCTGGCGGCGCGCGCCGCCGGATGCCCGGTGTTCTGCGTGCCCTATGGCTACCGGGGCAGCCTCGGGGTGCACGAACTGGATTGCGATGCTATAGTGCCGTCGCTTTCCGAAGCTTTGGAACTGATCACTTTCTCACAGTCATGAAACCGGAAAACCTGAGGTTGGAACAGTGGGCCGGCTGGCGCTGGTGGCGCCCGTCCGCATCCTGGCGCTGCATTTAAGCGTCTCGTTTCACCCTCGTCGTTTTTTCGTTTTCCGGAGTTCGCCATGACTGAGCAGGAATTCAACCAGCTTGCCGCGCAGGGTTACAACCGCATCCCGGTTGTCCTCGAAACCTTCGCCGACCTCGATACCCCCCTTTCCGTTTACCTGAAGCTGGCCAACAAGCCGTATTCCTATCTGCTCGAATCGGTGCAGGGGGGCGAACGCTTCGGCCGCTATTCTTTCATCGGACTGCCCGCGGAAACGCGCTTCGAAGTGCGTGGCCGCGAATGCGTGGAGTACCGGCGCGACACGCTGGTCAGCCGGGCCGAATACGGCAATCCGCTGGACTTCGTGTCTGCCTGCCACGCCCGCGTCAAGGCCGCCAGCCTACCGGGCCTGCCCCGGTTTCTCGGTGGCCTCGTCGGATGCTTCGGTTACGACACGGTCCGCTACATCGAGAAGAAACTCGATGTAGCGGCGAACGCCGACTCGCTGGCGACGCCGGACATCCTGCTGCTGCTGTCCGAACAACTGGTGGTCCTCGACAACCTTTCCGGCAAGCTCTATCTGGTCGTGTATGCCGATCCAGTCGAAAAGGACGCTTACGCGAGAGCACAGAAAAGGCTGCAGGAACTGCTTTGGATGCTGAGGCAGCCGGTGGTGGCGCCGTCCGAGGTGCCGACCGTGCCGGTCGCGCCACAATCGGAATTCAGCGAGGCGAAGTTCATCGCGGCCGTGGAACGCGCCAAGCGCTACATATTCGACGGCGACATCATGCAGGTGGTGTTGTCCCAGCGCATGAGCGCCCCGTTTGCCGCAACGCCCCTCTCCCTGTATCGCGCGCTGCGCGCGCTCAACCCTTCGCCTTACATGTTCTATTTCGACATGGCCGACTTCCATGTCGTCGGCGCCTCGCCGGAAATCCTGGTGCGCCTGGAAAGCGGCGTGGTAACCGTCCGGCCCATCGCCGGCACGCGCCCACGCGGCGCGGGGCGCGAGCAGGACGTCGCGCTCGAACAGGAACTGCTCGCCGATCCCAAGGAACGCGCCGAGCACGTCATGCTGATGGACCTCGGCCGCAACGACGTGGGCAGAGT
>CAYODB010000061.1:0-13899 GCA_964402495.1 uncultured Bordetella sp. | reverse complement strand
GGGCAGAGTCGCGGAAGTGGGCAGCGTCAAGGTGACGGAAAACATGAACATCGAGCGCTACTCGCATGTGATGCACATCGTCTCCAATGTCGAAGGCCGGCTCCTGCCGGGGCTGGATGCGATGGCTGTACTCAAGGCAACCTTCCCGGCCGGCACGGTGAGCGGGGCACCCAAGGTTCGCGCGATGGAGATCATCGACGAACTGGAACCAACCAAGCGCGGCATCTATGCCGGCGCGGTCGGCTACCTGGGCTTCAACGGCGACATGGATCTGGCCATTGCCATCCGCACGGCCGTGATCAAGAACGGAATCCTGTACGTGCAGGCGGGCGCCGGCATCGTCGCCGACTCGGTCCCGCGCAATGAATGGATCGAGACCCAGAACAAGGCCCGGGCGCTGCTTCGCGCCGCGGAAATGGCTCAGGCCGGACTCAACAGCGGCATTCGCCAGGAGTGACAACCCTGCTGCCGGACCTCTCGTCCATTCAATCCCGACCGGCATGTTGTACACCAGGCAGCGATAGCGCTACCTAGAGCGTTCCCGGACCCGCTTTCTCCAACTGTACCCCCGGAAACCCAACTCTCACCGCTGAGAACGCAGATACCCGACGTGCTACGCCCGTAGGGTATCTGCGTCCTCCGCGGTGAGTGCTGGTCTTGGAGTTCTAAAATCTGACAGCCTCAGTCAGGTCAAATCGCAACTAGTACAACTCAAGCCGTTTTACCGGGCGAATCCGGTTCACGTTTTGAAAAGCGGCCCAGCATCGTCGTCAGTGCAGTGTATTCCACAGGCTTGACCAGGTGGCCGTCGAAGACGGCCTCGGCCGCTTTCTGGCGGTCCTCCTCCTGGCCCAGTCCGGTCAGGGCCACCAGCGTGATTCCCGTTCCCCACGGCTGTTCCCGTATCTGGCGCGCCGCGCCATAGCCATTCAACCTCGGCATGCCGATGTCCATCAGGACCACGTCCGGCCTGAGCTTCGCCGCCGCTCCCACCGCCTCCACGCCGTCGAAGGCCAGATAGGTCTCGTTGCCGGACAAGGTCAACAGCATCGACAGCGCATTTGCGGCGTCGTGATTGTCATCGACCACGAGGATGCGCTGGGCAGGCAAAGCGGCGGGCTCGGTGGTCGCAGGAGCCGGCGGCAGCGCCGCGGGCTTTTCGATCAGGGGCAGCCGCACCACGATCTGGCTGCCCTGGCCCAACCCCGCACTGAATGCCTGCACCGAACCGCCGTGCAGCGTGACCAGGCGGCGCACCAGCGTAAGACCGATGCCGAGTCCGCCCTGGGACCGCTCCAGCGTCTGATCGCCCTGCGTGAACATCTCGAAGATTTTCGGCAACATCTCGGGCGCGATGCCGATGCCTGAATCCCTGACAGTAATCACGACGTTGTCCCCCTTCCGCTCGGCGTCCAGCGAGACACGGCCGCCCGGTCTGGTGAACTTGCAGGCGTTCTGCAGGAGGTTGCCGAACACTTGCGTCAGCCGGGCCGAGTCCGCATGCAAGTACACAGGCTGCGGCGGCAGGGAAATCGACAACTCGAGTTGAGCCGACTCGCACACTGAGCGGTAGCTATCGACTACATCGCGAATGACAGGCGCGAGATCGATGTCCTCCTGGAGAAGGGGGAGCTTGTCCCGGGTGATGCGGCTCACGTCGAGCAGGTCATCGATGAGCCGGGTCATCTGTCGTACTTGCCGGTCGATCATCCAGCGCGGGTTTGACCAGATCGCCTGTGTTGTCGGCGCGTTTCATGAGGTCGAGCGCCAGGCGGATTGGAGTGAGAGGATTGCGCAGTTCGTGAGCCAGCATCGCCAGAAACTGGTTCTTCTGGATGTCGGCTTCCTGGCGGCAGAACGCGGGATTGGCGGTGCGCACGATGTGGCTCACGCCGTTCACCATGGCCATCGGCAAAGGTGCATGCTCGATGGCTGCCTGATAGAGGCTCTGCGGGCCGGTGTGCCTCTCTGTCTCCAAAAGTTCCACCGTCACTTCGTTGCCTTGGGCTCCGGCGCTGGCTCTTCTTCCTGCGCTCTGCGCGGGCCGGCTCGCTGGGGGATTCCCGTTGTCAACCCGACGTAGTCTGTGCGTCGCGGATGGATGACCACCACGCCTTTGTCCGTGATGACGTATTCCCGGATGTCTTTGCTGTGATTGCCGCCGCGCATTTTGATGACGACCATCATCTTGCGAAGCTGGCCGTCGATTTCCACATAACGCATGCGGACAATGTCATCGGTGAGGAATGAAATCGCGTAATGACTGAACTGCAGCGAGGTAAATGAATCCTCCACTTCGACCGTGCTGAGGATGGTGACCCCGGCGCCGGTCAGCGCCCCGATCATGCGATAGAGCGACTCGCGAAAGTCGGCCCGGAAACCTGGCGCCAGCGCCATCTCGAAACCGACCAGAGAATCGATCACCAGCCGTTTTGCCCCGACCCTTTTGATGGCATCCAGTATCGCCTGCATCGTTTCGTCGACCGAAAGGTCGAGCGGACGAAGGTACAGGGTTTCCAGCATTCCCTTTTGTTCCGCAGCCTTTAAATTGAGGCCGAAGTTGCCCGCCCTCTGGGTGTAGCCGTCCGGGCGCTCTTCGAAGATCGCCATGATTCCCGGTTCCCGGTTGCGCAATCCCTCCGCGATGAATTGCGTGGCCAATGCCGATTTGCCGGTCCCGGAAGGGCCGGCCACCAGCAGGCTGTCGCCTTCGAGGATGCCGCCGCCCAGCATTTTGTCCAGTTCGGGAATGCCGCTGGATAGCTTCCGGCGCTGCACCGGTTTGGTCTTGCTGGGGACCAATCCCAGCGTGCGCGAGTAGGCTTGCAGTCCCTCGGCCCCTATGCGCACGGTGTGCAATCCCGGTACTGTTGCCTGACCGCGCAGCTTGATGATTTGCAGCTTGCGCACCACGGAATTCCTCTCCGTCACCTGCGAGAGCCAGAGAATGCCATCCACCATGGTGAACAGCGGGTTGTCCCTGATCTCCTCCTCGACATATTCGCCAACCAGAAACGTCGTGGCTTCGCAACTGGTCAGAAACTGGGCGAGGCGATGGATGAAGGCTTGCACCTCCACGTTCCCCACATCGCTGGTCGCTTTGCGTGCCAAGGTGCGAAAGGAATCCACCACCACGACGCCGGCGTTGGCGGCCGTGACTTGCCGGATGATTTCCTCCAGCACCGAGCTCAAATTCTCCTCGAGCGCTATGTCGGTCAGATTGACAAAGCGGACAGCCTTGCCCACCTTCGATTCGTCAAAGAAGGAAAACTGCTGCTGATAGCGCAACATCTTCAGCACGGGTTCGCCGAGTACGGTGAAATAAAGCGCCGGTTTCTTCGGCGTTCCATTGCTGAAAGCCAATTGATGAGCCATCGTGGTTTTGCCGCAACCCGGCGTGCCCGCGATGATGTTGAAGGAAAATTCCGAAATACCGCCACCGAGGATGTCGTCGAGGCCGGGGACGCCGGTCGGAAGCTTATGGATGGTGACTTTCGCCGGTTTGGTCAAGGCTTTTGCTTGCGCGGTGCGCCTGGCCTTGTTAATGGGCTTTTTCATCGCTATCTCCTGCCAAAATTCAAACCGTCAAATGACAGTTTCGGCCATACCTCGCGCGTCAATCGCATCGTCAAATCATCGCCGATGAAAGCGACCAGGAGGCCCAGCAATTGCGCGAGCAGAACAACCCGTCCCTCGGCAATTTCCGCCGGATCAAGTTGCATGCTGAGTTCGCCCAGCCCCTCCAAAGCGCCATCCCTGTTGACATGCACTGCGCCGAGCCAGCGGACCTCCGCGGTGGCCAGAACGAGCGCGCGCGACAGCAGCGCGCCATACCCCGCGTTTCCCATCAGGGTCGCCAATGGAGGACGCAACTTCTCGCAGACATAGAAGCCCGCCAGTGGCCTTGGCTCGGAAGTCGGATGCCCCTTCTGCTCAAGAGCGATGAGACGCTTGGCGAGGTGGCGCGTTTGCGGCGTGGCGCGTTTCATCTGGATGCTTCGTCGCGGTTCCTGGGCATCGGGGCGCGGGGAGATCGCGAATGATGCGCTCGCATCCGCCCCGCCGCGGTGTTGCAGATTGCTGTTGACGATAACCTCCGGTAGTTGGGACACCGCCGCGGGCGGTCGACAGCAGATCATGCGTACGGGGCTTCCCGAGTGTCCTTGGAATGGTAGGGGCGCTCTGTGCCTTGACGCACATAAGCGGCTTCCCCAGGTGAATCCCCTCCTAAAAAAAGAGACGCCGGAAGGCAAAGGTGCGGGCGTAGCGGGCTCCCGGGGGGTTGACAGGACTGGCGGACCCTTCCGATAATGAGAACCATTCCTACCTAGCCAGCCACGCCGAGTGCTAAGCCAGCCAAGGTCGCGTCGTCAGACTGAGGCGGTTCTATGGCCAGTGCCCGATTCCTGATACATCTGCCCGAGATCCATCCCGAAAACGCGGTTGCGCGACTGCCGTTCGCTGCATGGAACGACTCATGAAGGCCGTTCCCCGTCAAAGACTTATCAGCCAGCCCGTTTGAGGAAGAAAACCCTATGTTCAAGCTTCGTGCACTAGCGCCTGCCGCGCTGGCGTTAGCCCTTTCCGTGGGAACGGCCTTTGCCGCGCCAGTCAGTTTCGACCAGCCCGCGCAGCCGCTGGGCGACGCACTCAAGCAGTTTGCCCGCACGGCCGGGATTACGCTTTCGGTCGACTCCTCGCTGGTGGCGGGCAGGATGGCGCCGGCAATCCAGCAAACCGCCGAGCCTGAGCGAGCTTTGCAGCAACTCTTGCGAGGCAGTGGCCTTGAAGCCGCGCCATCGCCTTCTGGCGGCTTCGTGGTGAAACGCGGCGCAACGGATCAAGAGCTGCCCGTTGTGCAGGTGGAAGGCCAGCATGTTTCCGATCCCTCTGTCGATCCGGTGCAGGGCTATGAATCCAGACGCACCATCTCGGCCACCAGGACCGACACGCCGCTGAAGGACGTTCCGCAGTCGGTCACCGTCATCACCAAGGATGCCATCCAGGACCAGGGCATGCGAGGCATGGCCGACGCCGTTCGCTACATTCCCGGCATGAACATGGCGCAGGGCGAGGGCAACCGCGACCAGCTCACCATCCGCGGCCAGAACACCACCGCGGACTTTTTCGTAGACGGCGTGCGCGACGACGTGCAGTACTTTCGCGACCTCTACAACATCGAGCGCGTGGAGGGATTGAAAGGTCCGAATGCCATGATCTTCGGACGGGGCGGCGGTGGAGGCGTTATTAACCGCGTGGGAAAAACCGCGGGTTGGACACCGGTTCGCGAGGCGTCTCTTACCCTCGGCTCATTCGAGACCAGGCGGGTCGCCGTCGACGTCGGCCAGGGTGTAAACGACACCGCGGCCATTCGCCTCAATGCAATGTACGAGGACTCCGGCAGTTTTCGCGACCACGTCGAACTGGAACGCTACGGGATCAATCCGACAATCACCCTGGCTCTTGGGCCGCAGACAATGCTCAAGGTGAGTTACGAATACTTTCACGACGAGCGCACCGCCGACCGCGGTATTCCGTCGTTCCAGGGCCGTCCGTTCGAAACGGATCCCGGCACGTTCTTCGGTAATCCGGACCTCAGCACGTCGGACGCAACGAACAATATCGTCAACGTATTGCTGGAACACAGGTTCGACAACGAACTGACGCTTCGCAACCGGACCCGCTATGGCGACTACGACAAGTTTTATCAGAACGTATTTGCGTCTGGCGCCGTCACCGGTGGCGGAACTGTTCCATTGCAGGCGTACAACGACGATACCCAGCGCCAGAATTTCTTCAATCAGACCGATCTGACCTACGAACTTGTGACCGGCCCTATCAAGCACAAACTGCTTGGGGGCGCCGAACTCGGGCGCCAGAAGTCCACCAATTTCCGCGCGACCGGCACGTTCCAGCCCGGTGGTACCACGCTTGCCGGCACGCCCGCCGGCAGCCCGACAATTTTCACGCCCCCGATCCTGTTCGCTAACAACGGCGGTTCCAATGCCAACAACAGCGGCACCACCGATGTCTTTGCACTGTATGTGCAAGACCAGATCGAGCTGAATCCGCAGTGGGAAGTCATCGCGGGCGTGCGCTTCGACCGGTTCTCCATGGAGTTCCACAACAACCAGGGCGCAGGCTCGGATTTCAGCCGCGACGACAATCTCGTATCGCCGCGCCTCGGGTTGATCTTCAAGCCTTTCCAACCGCTGTCCCTGTATGCGAGCTACAGCGTGTCCTACCTGCCGAGTTCGGGAGACCAGTTCAATTCGTTGACGCTGTCGACGCAGACTCTGGAGCCGGAGGAGTTCACGAACTATGAGATTGGCGCAAAGTGGGACGTGGTGGGCGATCTTGCATTGACCGCGGCGGTGTTCCGGCTGGAACGCAGCAACACCTCGGCACCGGACCCGAACAATGGCGCGCTTATTGTGCAAACCGGTGAGCAGCGTTCCGAAGGTTTCGAGCTGGGATTGAACGGCAATATCACCGGCGCGTGGCAGGTTATGGGGGGCTACTCCTATCAGGACGCCATTATCACGAGCCGTACCTCTGCCGCAGCGCCGGGCCAGCGGGTCGCGAATGTGCCGCGCCATACGTTTTCGCTGTGGAACAGGTACGACTTCGCGCCGATGTGGGGCGCGGGGGTGGGCGTGATATATCAAAGCGAAATGTATGCAGCGATCGACAATGCTGTCGAGTTGCCGGACTTCACGCGGGTCGACGCCGCTGTGTTCTTCACCTTGAACAGGAGTTTGCGTGCGCAATTGAACGTGGTGAACCTGTTCGATGAGAAGCACTACACAACTGCGCACAACAACAACAATATTTCACCGGGAACCACGCGCGGAGCGTTTGTCACTCTCATTGCCGACTTCTAGATCGTTGTGGGGGCTCAACGCAGGGTTGCCCGGTTAGCGGCCGGAGGGTCTGATGAGCGCCAGGCTGACTCTGCCGCATACAAGGCCGGGAGCCGATGCGCTTCCGGTTTGGCGCTCAGGTCTGAAACTCCAAGACCGGGAGTTGGGCTTCAGGGTGGTCAGTTGCTGTCCGATTAAGTGCCGACTACTGCAGTTCAGTGGTACCCAGGCGCTTCTCTGCGCGAATCAGCCCGCATATAATCCGCAGCGTGAACATCTGTCCCACTGTTTTTCCCCTCCTCCTTTGGCGCTGGCGTAAGCCTGCCGCCTGAACCGGTCGCGCCATTGAATTGGCGCACTGCACGGGAATAAGCCGCCGCCAAAAGCGGGTAGTCGTAGGGAATCGTTCCCTGTTTCCGGATAATAAATCAAGCCAGATCAGTGAGATAGGACCATCATGCTGCTGATGATCGACAACTACGACTCCTTTACCTACAACCTGGTGCAATACCTGGGCGAGCTCGGCGAAACGGTGCAGGTATTCCGCAACGACGAGATTTCGCTGGAACAGATCGAAGCTCTCGCTCCCGACCGGCTCGTCATTTCTCCGGGGCCCTGCACGCCGAACGAGGCCGGCATTTCAGTCGCCGCGATCCAGCGCTTCGCCGGGAAGATTCCGATACTCGGCGTCTGCCTCGGGCACCAGAGCATCGGCCAGGCCTACGGCGGGAAAATCGTGCACGCCTCGCAACTAATGCACGGCAAGACTTCGGATATCCGCCACACCGGTTCCGGCGTGTTCAGGGGACTGCCCGATCCCCTTACGGCGACGCGCTATCATTCCCTGGTGATAGAAAAGAAGACGCTGCCCGCCTGCCTGGAAGTCACGGCATGGAGCGAGGACGGCGAAATCATGGGCGTGCGTCACAGGGAACTGAAAGTGGAGGGGGTGCAGTTCCATCCCGAGTCCATCCTTACCCAGCGCGGCCATGACCTGCTGGCGAATTTCCTTAAAGTCACTTAAAAAAGCGTAGTGCAAGCGCTCATCGCAGAGGACGCGGAGGACGCAGAGGGAAAACAAGAACGAGGAAGAGCAATTCCGGACCAATGTGACCGCTGAGAATTAACGTTTGCCGATTCAGCACCCATGGATAATTCAGCAAAAGCTGTGTATTCATTCCTTCTCTGCGTTGCTTTTCCTCCGCGTCCTCTGCGTCCTCTGCGGTGAGAGTTGGGGTAGAGAACCAGGTGAGAGTTGAGGTAGGGAGATATAAGGAGTACCTATGACGCCGCAAGACGCACTGGTCAGGATCATCGAACACCGCGAGATCTTCCACGACGAGATGCTGGCGCTGATGCGCCAGATCATGAGCGGGGAGATGTCGCCGACCCTGATTGCCGCGATCATCATCGGCCTGCGTGTGAAGAAGGAAAGCATCGGCGAAATCGCCGCGGCGGCACAGGTCATGCGGGAATTCTCCACGAAGGTCGACGTCGGCGATGAATCGCATCTGCTCGATACCTGCGGCACTGGCGGCGACAGCGCCCACACCTTCAACATCTCCACGGCGGCGGCATTTGTTGCGGCGGCGGCGGGGGCGAAGGTGGCAAAGCATGGCGGGCGTTCGGTATCCAGTACATCTGGAAGCGCCGACGTGCTCGAAGCCCTGGGCGCCAACCTCAACCTGACGCCAGAACAGGTAGCGCAATCGATCAGGCAGACTGGGCTTGGCTTCATGTTCGCTCCCAGCCACCACGCAGCGATGAAACACGCCGCGCCCGTGCGCCGTGAACTGGGTGTACGCACGTTGTTCAATATCCTGGGCCCCCTGACCAATCCCGCGGGTGCGAAGAATCAGGTGATGGGTGTGTTTCACCCCGATCTTGTGGGCATCCAGGCACGGGTTCTGGAGCGTCTTGGCAGCCGGCACGTGATGGTGGTGCACGGCATGGAAGGACTGGACGAAATTTCCGTCTCCGGCGACACCCTGGTCGGCGAGCTCAGGAACGGCGAAGTCCGCGAATACCTCATCCATCCGCGGCAGTTCGGCCTGCCGCTCAGCGACCTGAAAGAGATCCAGGTCGGCGACGGCGCCGAATCGCGGGACATGCTGCTCTCTGTGCTCGCCAACAAAGCGGGCCCCGCCCGGGACATTGTCGCGCTCAATGCAGGCGCGGCGATCTACACCGCCGGCCTGGCGGACAGCCACCCGGCGGGGGTGAACAAGGCTTTCGAGGTGATTGCGAGCGGCGCGGCCAGGTCCAGGCTGGACCAGTTCGTCTCTTTTACCCAAAAACTGAAAACGTGAACTCTCAACGCGGAGGACGCAAAGGGCGCGGAGCAAGGCATGAGAGAGAATGAAATAGGGGAGGGAATTCTCGGCTGTGCTATCAAGGTTCACATAGCTCTGGGTCCAGGGTTACTTGAAAGCACTTATGAAGCCTGCCTTATTTATGAGCTCGCCAAGGCGGGTCTCAAGGCTGAAAGGCAAGTTTCGCTGCCAGTTGTATATGACGGAATAACACTGGATGCTGGATATCGAATAGATGTTCTTGTGGAAAATTTGGTTATTGTGGAATTGAAGGTTGTAGAAAAACTATTACCTCTCCATGGTGCTCAAGTACTCAGTTACCTGAGACTGAGTAACAAGAAACTAGGGTATTTGCTAAATTTCAATGTTGTACAAATGCGGCAGGGGATCAAGCGTGTGGTCAACAACCTTTGAGATTCTCCTCTGCGTCCTCTGCGATTAGCGCTGCCCTGGAAAATGTCCGACATTCTTGAAAAAATTCTCGCGGTGAAGCGCGAGGAAGTCGCGACCGCGAAGCAGCGGCTGCCCCTTGCGCGGCTACGCGAGCAGGCGGAAGCGGTCGGGGGCGTTCGAGATTTCGTCGGCGCCCTGCGCGGCAACATCGCGTCCGGACGGCCCGCCGTGATCGCCGAGGTCAAGAAGGCCAGTCCCAGCCGCGGTGTGCTGCGCGCCGATTTTGATCCGCAGGCCATCGCGGCCTCCTATGCGAACCATGGCGCGGCCTGCCTTTCGGTCCTGACCGACGAGCAGTTTTTCCAGGGCAGCCCGGACTACCTGCGCCAGGCGCGCGCGGCAAGCGGGCTGCCCGCGCTGCGCAAGGACTTCATGCTGGACGTGTACCAGGTGCATGAAGCGCGCGCCTGGGGAGCGGATTGCATCCTGCTGATCGTCGCCGCGCTCGGCGACAGTCTCATGGCGGAACTGGAGCAGGCGGCGCTCGATCTGGGCATGGCGGTGCTGGTCGAAGTGCATGACGCCCACGAACTGGAGCGCGCCCTGCGCCTGAAGACCCCACTGGTCGGGATCAACAACCGCAATCTCCGCACTTTCGAAACCAGCCTGACTACGACCCTGGATCTGCTCGACCGCATCCCCGAGGAGCGGATTGTCGTAACCGAAAGCGGCATTCTTGTTCCCGCCGATGTGCAGCGCATGCAGGCTGCCGGGGTGCATGCCTTCCTGGTGGGGGAAGCCTTCATGCGCGCGCCCGATCCGGGCCAGGCGCTTAGCGCGCTCTTCTCCACCCACGCCACGCGCGTTTGATGCTCCCGGCATAAATGCCGTAGGCGCGATCCAGAAACAACTTCAGCATCCATTCATAAGCCCCTGTTCTTCATAAAAAACAGCCAAAGAGCTCAAAATCCCCGTTTTGCTGCGCTGCGGTGTTGCATCCGCGCAACAAAACACCCGGAATTTCGCATCCTCAGAGGGGAAACCGCTTGCCGCGGGGTGTTGCACTTTGGCAAAATCGCGGCAACTTCTTTCCTTCCCGGGAGAGGTTGAATCGTGCGGGGGCATTGGGCCCCGTCAGGGCAGGGCGAGTTAACGCGCCCTGCCGGATCAAGCAAATCAAATCAAATAAGGAGATCGCATGAAGAAGAGTCTTATTGCAGTCGCGGTGGCCGGCCTGTTCGCCGCCCCGGTCGCGATGGCCGATGTGACCATCAGCGGCGCCATCAATATCGGTATCCAATTAGGCAAGTCGAGCAGCAGCACCGCGGGCGCTCCCGGACTGACCACTAACCAGTTGCACGCCGCCTATTCCAACATCAACATCTCGTCCACCGACGACATCGGCAACGGCAACAAGGTTATCTTCAACTACCAGTTGAATGTTGACCCTTCCTCGTTCGGCAACCCGACAAACCGTAACAGCTACCTCGGATTCGCCGGTACTTGGGGCGCCTTCAAGATGGGCTCCAACGAAAACGTGTACGAACGCCACATGTACCAGGCCGATACGCTTGACGGCGCTGTTGGCCCGGGCGGCAACCTGAATATCCTGGGCACCCCTGGTGTGCAGACGGTGTTCGACGTAGATCAACTTGGTGCTTCGTCTGGTGCTGGTCAAGTAGGATTCTATCGCCGGTCCGGCCAAACCATCTGGTACGAGTCGCCGAACTTCAACGGCTTCACGTTCGAAGTGGACTACACCCTGAGCGCACGCAAGACGGCCGGGCCCGCCAGCACGGATCCGAAACTGGTCTCCATCGGCGCCAAGTACGCTCCGGAAGGCATGCCCTTCTATGTCGACGTTGCTTACGAAAAGCACGACGACATGTTCGGCGCCAACCGTTTGGGCGCAGTGGGCGGCACGGGTTCGAGCGACGATGGCTTTCAGATCGGCGGCGGCTGGATGCTAGGCGACCTCGGCTTGCATCTGCGTTATGAAATGCTGAGCTATGAAACCGACGGTATTACTTCGGGTCCGGGCGTCATCAACTCGTACAAGCGGGACGCCATCTGGTTTGGCGTGAAGTACAACCTGCCGTCCGGCTACGTCGGCGCGCAACTGGGCATCGCCAAGGAAGGCGAAACCAATCTCGGCACCGCCAACGACACCGGTGCCAAGATGTTAGGCGTCGGCTATTTCCACAACCTGTCGAAGCAGTCGCAACTGCAGTTCATTTATGGCCGCACCGACAACGATGCAGCCGCCACCTACGCCCAGATCGGGGCAGCAGGCGGAGTTGGGACAAGCGGAGCCGGGGCGGACCACCAAGTCTTCGACGTCCGCCTCAAGCACACCTTCTAATTTGGCGTAAGCCAGTTTTGGCAAGTGTGTTGAACGGGCGCCTTCGGGCGCCCGTTTTTTTATCTTGGCTCAAGCAAGCGCTTATCGCAGATACCCTCGCGTAGCGTGGAGTACCCTTTTAGGACGCAAAGGACGCGGAGGAAAGACCGCAGAGAGAGAACCGATGCTATGCGGCTGTGGGTAGTCCATTGCTCATTGTGCCCAGTCGCATCGCCCACACCGGGCTCGGCGCCGCGATGTCCAACCCGAATGCCTGCTTTCCTCTGCGTTTTTCCTCCGCGTCCTTTGCGTCCTCTGCGGTGAGAGTTAAGATTTACGAGAGCGAAGCGAGCTGTGACTTGACCTTGTCAAGTGTTGCGACGAAACCCGCAAGCCGTTCCCGCTCCTGCGCAACGACATTCGCCGGTGCCCTATCCACAAAGCCCGCATTGGCAAGCTTGGCCTGAGCCCGGGATATTTCTCCCTCGAGCCTGCCGGCTTCCTTCGACAGGCGCTCGCGCTCGGCGCCCACGTCCACTTCGATTTTCAGCATCAGCCGGTAATCGCCGACGATCTGCACCGGCGCCGCGGCGGCGCCTTTGGCCGGATCGAAGCTGTCGACGATCTGGACATCCGAAAGCTTGCCCAGCACCTTCAGGCTGGGCGCGAACTCGCCCAGCTTCTGCGCATCTCCGGCGGCAACGAGCGGAACGCGCAGTGCGGGCGACACGTTCATTTCCCCCCGCAACGCGCGGCAGGCGTCGACCAGGGCTTTGAGTTGACCGACCCAGGCTTCGGCTTGCTCGTCGATTTTTTCAGGCTGTGACACCGGGTACTCTTGCAGCATGATCGACGCCTCGCCGCCCGGATGGCGGCCGGCGAGCGGCGCGACTTTCTGCCAGAGTTCCTCGGTGATGAACGGAATGATCGGATGCGCCAGGCGCAACGTCACTTCCAGCACGCGCAGGAGCGTGCGGCGGGTGGCACGCTGTTGGCCCTCGCTGCCGGTTTGTATCTGCACCTTGGCGATCTCGAGGTACCAGTCGCAATACTCGTCCCAGACGAACTTGTAGATCGCGCCGGCGGCGTTATCGAAACGGTACTCGGCGAAACCCTTCGCCACGTCGGCTTCCGCCCTTTGCAGCAGGCTGACGATCCAGCGGTCGGCCGGTGAGAAATCGAACTCGCCCTCATCCCCGGCCCTTCCCCCGGAGGGGGAAGGGAGCGGTTGCCCCTCTCCCTTCGGGATACCCTGGCGAAGCCCGGAGTACCCTGTTAGAGGGGATGGGGTGAGGGAAGAACCGCAGTCCTTGCCTTCGCAGTTCATCAGCACGAAGCGGGTCGCGTTCCACAGCTTGTTGCAGAAGTTGCGGTAGCCTTCGCAGCGACTGAGGTCGAAATTGAGCGTGCGCGCGAACGTGGCCAGCGACGAGAAGGTGAACCGCAGCGCGTCCACGCCGTAAGCGGCAATCCCGGCCGGATAGTTCTTGCGCACGTACTTTTCGATCTTCTGCTTGTGTTCCGCGCGCAGCAGGCCGACGGTGGACTTGCTCACCAGTTCTTCGAGGCTAATGCCGTCGATGAGATCCAGCGGGTCGAGGGTGTTGCCCTTCGACTTGGACATTTTCTGTCCCTCGGCATCCCTGACCAGCGCATTGATGTAAACGTCGCGGAAGGGCGCCTTGCCGGTGAAGTGCTTCGTCATCATCACCATCCGGGCGACCCAGAAGAAAATGATGTCGAAGCCGGTGACCAGGACCGACGACGGAAGGAACAGGTCGAGGTCACGGGACTTTTCCGGCCAACCCAGGGAGGTGAACGGGACCAGGGCGGAGGAGAACCAAGTGTCGAGGACGTCGCTGTCGCGGCGCAGGGAGGCGTAAGGAGCGATCTGTGAGGAAAACTTCTGCCGGACTTCCTGTTCGCTGCGGCCGACGTAAATATTCCCGGCATCGTCGTACCACGCTGGAATCTGATGTCCCCACCAGAG
>CAYODB010000060.1:0-17771 GCA_964402495.1 uncultured Bordetella sp. | reverse complement strand
TCCCAGCGGTCTATTACCAGACGCAGGCTCAGGCGCTCATGCAGCAGCGTCATGCGTGCTGGCAACACGCCGTCGCCAGTGTAGGCGAGATAACCGACGCGCCAGCCGTTCTGGCTGAACTGCGTAAGGCGGCCGCGCGCATCGCGCTGTTCGGCTTCCACCGGCAAAGCCGGATCGGTCCGGCCCAGCACCCAGTGCTGCAAGCCCTTCAGCGGCAGATCCCAACCCAGGACTTCCCGCGTAAGGGCCTGCACGTTGTCCGAGCGATGCACCTGCTTATCGGCGGTAACCAGCGTCGCGCCGGCGGCATCGGCTTCGAGCTGTGCGATCACCGTGCCGACCGGTGACAGCAGGCGCAGCGAATCAACTTGCCCCGCATGGCGCCATTGCAGATTGGCCGAGTAACCCTTGGCGCCGGCCTTGACGGCAACACGGCCCGCCAGGGAAAAATCGGTGATCGCAACGTTGGAGACCGGCAGGTCATGCGGCGCACGCGGCGTGGCGCAACTGGCGAGCCAAGCCAGCAAAAAACAGGCGGCAAGAAAACGGGGCGCGCGCTGCACGTCCCGGCTCAGGGCATGAACTTCTTGAGGACCTTCTGCAGTTCTTCGTTCTCCGGATTTTCGCGGAGCGAATCGCGCCAGACTTTCTCCGCTTCGGTCTTCTTGCCCTTGCTCCAGAGGACTTCACCCAGGTGTGCTGCGATTTCGGGATCGGGGCGCTGCTGGAAAGCGCGCTGCAGGTATTGCAGACCCTGCTGAGAGTTGCCCAGGCGGTATTCCACCCAGCCCATGCTGTCGAGGATGAACGGATCCTCGGGCGAGAGCTTGAGCGCCTTTTCGATATAGTCGCGCGCCTCGGTCAGCCGGTTGGTCCGATCGGCCAGGGTGTAGCCCAGCGCGTTGTAGGCCTGCGCGTGATCCGGCTTGAGCGTGATCAGTTTGCGCAGGCTGGCTTCCGCCACGTCGATGCGATCCAGTTTCTCCGCGGCCAGCGCCACGTCGTAGAGCAGTTCCGGATGGTCGGGCTGGGCCTCGAGCGCTTTCTTCAGGACATCGTAGGATTCCTGGTACTCCCTGTTTTCCCGGAGCATCTGGGCCTCGGTCTGAAGGATCTGCACGCGCTGCCCATCGTTCTCCGATTGCAACGTCTGCAGGTGCTTGCGGGCTTCGGCGAGACGACCCTGCTTTGCCAGCATGAACGCATAACGCGCATTCGCCAGCACGAACTGCTCACCGCCCTCGACCGACAGGTACCACTTTGCGGCCTCGTCGTAGCGCTTGCGTTCCTCGTTGACCTGGCCGAGGTGGAAACGCACGCTGTCCTCGTCCTTGTAGTTCAGTTCGAGCACGCGTTTAAGTTGCACTTCCGCCGCGTCGAAGTCGTTGATCTGCAGCGACAGCAGGGCCACGGTCACGGCGATGTCCGCATTCTCGGGATTGTCCTGCAGCAGTTTCTGGAATTCGACACGCGCCTCGGGATACTTCTTTTCCGCTGTCAACTGCCGCGCGTAGCCGAGCCGCACGTCCTGGGCGTCCGGGTTGGCGGCGAGGAAGGCGCCGAGGTATTCCAGCGACTTGGCGCGCGAATCCCGACCCAGGATCTGTGCCTGCAGCAACGCGGCAGCCTCCCAGTCGGGCTTGGTGCGCATCGCCTCGCGGATTTCCGACAGCCCCTTGTCGTATTTGCCCGCGGCGTTCGCCGCCTGCGCTACTGCAAAATGCGCCTCGGGATGCTGCTTGTACGGCTTGGCGAGTTCCTGGACCAGTGCCAGCACCGCGTTCTTGTCGCTGTGCTTGGCCAGCAATCCATGCAACTGCATCAGTGAGGTACCGATATTCTCGACGTCGGCCGCCAGCATGTCCTTCAGCAGCGGTTTGGCGGCCTGGAGATTGTTGGCGTTGACCAGCAGGGTGGCAACCGTCTGCCTGGCGGGTGCGGAATCCTTTTCCGCGGCCAGCCAGATCCGCGCGGCTTCAAGCGCAAGGTCGTTGTTGCGGCCATAGAGCGCCAGTTCGGTTGCGCGGCGCGCGACGCGAGGGTCGCCGGTTTTCTTGGCCATTTCGAAATAGGCCTTGGCCGCCACCTGGAAATCGCCGCGCTGCGCTGCGATCTCGGCCAGAAGAAACTTGTAGAGCAGATCGGAATCCAAATCCCTGCCGGGCAGGTCGCTGTGGGACAGGGAGCGTGTTCCGAACACCTCGCGGGCGCGCTGCTCGTAGTTTTCCGGATCGCTGGTCTGAGCGATTTCCATGACGGCGCCGCCCGCCGAAGCTACGCCTGCATTGGCCGCCGCGGGCGCCCGGGTGTGCGTGCCGGTACCGGCGCAGGCGCAGAGCGCAGCGCATATCGCGAACAAAAACAGGGCTTGGCGCAAGGACATGGACGGATACGGGTTGGCGGCGTCAATACGTAACGCAAACTTGGATCGCGCGACAAGACAACACGCGAAGTTCTTCTATCCGGAGGACAGTTTAGGTATATTTCGCGGCCATCACAAGTGACCGCCTTCGGCATCGTGTACGATCAAACCGGGCGTCTTGCCACGGCCGGAACTCCAACAACCAACATGAAAGCAAGGGCATGACCAACACGGCAATCTCTGAATTGACCGTTTCCGCGCAGTCGCTGACACGCAGTTATGGTGCCAACCGCGCGGTGCGCGATGTTTCGCTGGAACTGCGGCGCGGCGAAGTGCTCGGCCTGCTGGGTCCGAATGGCGCCGGCAAGACCACCACCATGCAGATGCTCACCGGCAACCTCGCGCCGAGCAGCGGCCAGGTGCGAATCTGCGGCATCGACCTGATCGACCGGCCGATCCAGGCAAAGTCGCGAATCGGCTATTTGCCCGAAGTGCCGCCGCTCTACAAGGAGCTCAAGGTCGACGAATACCTGCGCCTCGCCGGCCGGCTGCACAAGGTGAAGAAGCCCGCGCTCCAGCAGGCTGTCGAACGGGCGAGGCAGCGTTGCGGCCTCTCGGACATGGGCAAGCGCCTGATTGGCTCGCTTTCGAAGGGCTATCAGCAGCGCGTGGGCATAGCCCAGGCCATCATCCACGATCCCGACGTGATCATTCTCGACGAACCTACGATCGGCCTCGATCCGAACCAGATCCGCGAGATCCGCACGCTGATCCGCGACCTGGGGCGCGACCACAGCGTGATCCTGTCCACGCACATCCTGCCCGAGGTCGAGGCGGTATGCGACCGCGTGCAGATCCTGCATCGCGGCGAAGTGGTGTTCTACGACACCATTGGCGGATTAAAACAGTTCCGCGGCGGCCAGGCATTGCAGATCGGATTGCGCAATCCGCCCCCAAGGGAGGACATCGCCCGCGCCGCCGACGGCGCCGAGGTCGAAGCCATCAATGCCAACCTGTTCCGGGTACGACCGAACGGTGGCGATCCCACCGAGGCACTGGTGCGCGCCAGCGTCGAGCGTGGCTGGGGCCTGTATCAGTTGCAACCGGCCCTGGCGAGCCTTGAGGAGGTCTTTGTGCAGTTGACGCAGAAGGAAGAGGACGGTCCAGGGGCAAATACTTCAGTGGAGTCAGCATCATGATCCGCACCATCATTGGAAAAGAACTGAGATCGCTCTTCACCTCGCCACTCGCCTGGGTAGTGCTGGCATTCCTGCAAATCATCCTGGGCTGGATCTTCCTGACCCGGGTCGATTATTTCCTCACCGTCCAGGCGCAACTGGCCCGGGTGCCCAATGCGCCCGGGCTTACGGAGATTGTCGTGGTACCCCTGTTTGGCATTGCGTCGATCGTGCTGCTGATGTCGGTGCCGTTGCTGACCATGCGCCTGGTCGCGGAGGAGCGCCGCAACCAGACCATGACCCTGCTCATCTCGGCGCCGCTGTCGATGACCCAGATCGTTCTCGGAAAATACTTCGCGACGGTCATCTTTCTGGCGCTGGTGGGGGGGCTCATCGTGCTGATGGGCCTGTCACTGCTGCCGGGCGGCAAGCTGGATGCGGGGCTGATCGCCACCAACCTGGTCGGCCTGCTGTTGCTAACCGGCAGCTTCGCCGCGATCGGATTGTTCGTTTCCTGCCTCACTACGCACCCGGTGGTTGCCGCGGTGGGCACGCTTGCCGCGTTCCTGGTGTTGTGGCTGATCAACATCGCCACCTCCGATCCGGCCAGTCCGCTGCACCTGCTGTCGCTGCTCAAGCATTTTGAAAGCTTCATAAACGGATCGATCGCGGTCACCGATCTGATCTATTTTGTGCTCCTGATCGCTGTATTCCTCATTCTCTCGATCCGGCGTCTCGATGCCGATCGCCTCCGCGCATGAAAGCGAATCGCAAACTAAAGCTGCAGCTGCTGATCCAGAACGGTGTTTTCGTCATATTGCTGCTGGCTCTGGCCGCCGGCATCGGCTGGGTCACTCGCGACATCAAGACCCAATGGGACCTGACGCAGGGCCGGCGCAACACCCTGTCGCCGGCCGCGGCCGACGTGCTGAAGCAATTGCGCGGGCCGGTCAGGATTACCGCCTATGCCACGGCGCAGGATACCGAAGGCGACGTGCGCAAGACGGTGAGCACATTCCTGTCGCCGTTCCAGCGCGCCAAGCCCGACTTCACCCTCGCGTTCATCGACCCGCGCGAACAACCGCAGCAGGCCCAGGCAGCCGGCGTGCGCGTCAACGGCGAACTGGTGGTTGAGTTCAACAACCGCAGCGAACACCTGACCAACCTGACCGAACAGGACCTTTCCAACCTGCTGCTGCGGCTGGCGCGTTCATCGGAACGGCAGGTGATGTACCTCGACGGCCACGGTGAGTCGAAGCTCGACGGCCGCGCCAATCACGACCTCGGCGACTTCGGCAATCAGTTGACGGTGAAAGGCTTCAAGACCGCACCCCTCAACCTGGCGACGGCGCAGGATGTGCCTGACAACGTCAGCGTGCTAGTCATTGCCGGACCGCGCGTCGATCTGCTACCCGGCGAAACAGCGCGCATCCGGCGCTGGATGGAGAAAGGCGGCAACCTGCTCTGGCTCGTGAACAACGACTCGCTGCGCGGATTGCAGCCGCTGGCAGACGAACTGGGCCTGAGCCTGATCTCCGGCACGGTAGTCGACCCGCGTGCCGCCGGGCTCAAGCTTCCGGCGACATTCTCGCTCGCCACGGGTTATGGCAAGCACCGCATTACGGAGAACTCCACGCTTACCAGCGTGTTTCCGTACGCGCGCCAGATCGCGCCGGCGGAGGGCTCGAAATGGCGCTTCACGCCGCTCGTGGAAGTGGCGCCGGACGGCTGGCTGGAAACCGGCGGCATCAACGACAACGTCGCCTTCAACAAGGATCGCGACATCCGCGGCCCGGTCGTCATCAGCGCCGCACTGGAGCGGGACGTCGGCGAGCGCAAGCAGCGCGTCGTGGTGGCCGGCACGTCGCAATTCATCGCCAACCAGTACGCCGGCCTGCTCGGCAACCTGGACCTGGGTATCAACATGATCAACTGGCTGGCCGGAGACGAGGCGCTGATCACCATCCAGCCGCGCAACCGCCAGGACCTCACGCTGGAACTGAGCCGCGCCGGGCTGTCCCTGATCGGATTCGGCTTCCTGGTCGTGCTGCCGCTCGCATTGCTGATCACCGGCTTCGTGATCTGGTGGCGCAGGCGCAAGGCATGAAATCGAAGGTCATCCTCAACCTGTTGCTGGTGCTCGCGGTCACCGCGATCGCGCTTTTCGCCATCCTGCGGCCGGCGGAGAAAAAAGATCCAGGCACGAAGCTGGTCGATCTGCAACGGGAGCAGGTGACGCGCATAAGCATCGAACGCCGCAAGGCCGCCCCGATCCGGCTGGAAAAACGCACGGATGGCTGGCATGTCACCGCGCCTTTCACGTCGCGCGCAGACATCGGCCAGGTCGACCGCGTACTCGACCTGACTTCCGCCAATGCCAAACAGAAGCTTCCCCACGAGGACCTCGCCCGGTTCGATCTGGATCCGCCGCAAGTCAAGGTCATGCTCGACGAGCAGGCAATCGCATTCGGCCGCATCAACGACATTACCAATGAGCAGTACGCGGCGACTGCCGATGCGGTTTACCTGGTGACGCCCTTCTACGGCTATGGCATTCCCGCGGACGCCGGCAAGCTCGCCAGCCGCAAGCTCCTGGCCGACGATGAGATCCCCGTCGCCTTCGCTTTTGGCGGCTACCGCATCATCCGCGACGACAAGGGGCGGTGGTCGAGCACGGGAACCGTGCCCGCAAAGGCGGCAGCAGAACTTTCGCAGGATGAATTCAACCGCTGGGCCGACGAATGGCGCGTGACCTACGCGCTCTCGGTAGAGCCGCACAAGGGCGGCGCAGGGGCGCGGGGCGTGACGCTGCGCTTCAAGAGCGGCAAATCGATCACGTTGCAGGCGGCCGGCACGGACTCCGGTTTCACATTGCTGCGCAATGACGAAAACATGCTGTACCGCTTCGGCGCGCAAACCGGGAGCCGCCTCATGAATCCCTACGTGGCCGCCGGGAAATAGTCCGCGGCCGCCGCACCGTGCCCGAACTCCCGGAAGTCGAGACGACGCGCCGCGGCCTGGCGCCGCACCTGCTGGGCAAACGCATCGCCGAAATAGTGGTGCGCGACCGCCGCCTGCGCTGGCCGATTCCGCGCGACCTCTCCAAAAAGGCCGTCGGCTGCACCGTTCAGTCCATCGAGCGCCGCGGCAAGTATCTTCTCGTCGATTGCGGAAGCGGCTGGATGATCCTTCACCTGGGCATGTCCGGCAGCCTGCGCGTGTTGCCGCAGGAAACCCCCGCAGGCAAGCACGATCATTTCGACATGGTTATGGATTCCGGAATGATTGCGCGCCTGACTGATCCACGCCGCTTCGGTGCGGTACTGTGGCAGGCGCGCAATCCGCATGCGCATCCTCTGCTGGCGAACCTGGGCCCGGAACCGCTGGGTCCGGACTTCCACGCGGCTGCCTTGCATGCCCGCCTGAGAGGGCGCCGCACCGCCATCAAATCGGCAATCATGGACAGCAGCATCGTGGTAGGCGTCGGCAATATTTACGCCAGTGAGTCGCTGTTCCGCGCCGCCATCAACCCGAAAATCGCGTCGGGCAGGGTCTCCCTGCTGCGTTGCGAACGTTTGGTCGACGCAATCCGGGAAACCCTCGGGGCAGCCATCGAGGCGGGAGGCAGCACCCTGCGCGATTTCGTCAGCGCGGACGGCAAAGCAGGCTATTTCCAGCAAACCTATTTCGTCTACAGCCGCGACGGCCAGCCCTGTCACATTTGCGGCACTGCGATAAAGTCCCTTCGCCAGGGACAAAGGGCTACGTTCTATTGCCCCCGATGCCAGCATTGATTGGCTCCCTCCCGAAGGCTGGTTTAGTATTTCCCTTGACGGGCCGGGAAAACCTCCCGAAAATTCGCGTACCGAAGTGCGGAACCTGGGAATAAGCATATTCGTTTCCGGGCGAGCGCACCTTAGGGGCACAAGGAAAAAGGCCGGCTCCGCCGTCGCCCCCCTGTCGGCCTTTCAATAACGAATCCCGTGGCGACCCTGAAATTCGGGGGATGCAAGTTTTTCGGAGAGGAAAATAATCATGATCAGCAACAAGACTCGCTACGTGCGCCTGGCGCTCGCGGCAGCCCTGCTTGCCGCCGGAAGCGCGACCGCCGCCGATGTTGACGGCGCCCGCCTGCTGGACGGCGACAAGGAACTCGCAAAAGGCAATTGGCTGTCCTATCACGGTTCCTACAAGTCCTGGCACTACAGCCCGCTCGACCAGATCAAGACCAGCAACGTAGCCAAGCTGAACGAAGCCTGGTCGCACGTGGCTTCGCGCGCCAACCGGGGCCTGCAAGGCTTTCCGCTGGTCATTGACGGCATGCTGTATTACAGCAGCCCGTACAATCAGGTCTATGCGCTTGACGGCGCCACCGGCAAGATGGTCTGGACCTACAAGCACAAGCTGAACGAAGACCTCGTCGCCCGGCAGACCCACTCACCCTACAACCGCGGGATTGCCGCCGGTTACGGCAATCTCTACATGGGTACGCTCGACGGCAAGCTGGCCGCCATCGACATAAAGACCGGCAAGCTGAATTGGGAAACCAAGCTGGTCAACTCCGAGAAGCTGACAGTCGGCTTCACCGGCGCGCCGTTGCTGGTCAAGGACAAAGTGATCATCGGCGCCCAGGGCGGCGAGTGGCCCGACCGCGGCCCGATCTTCGGCGTCAATGCCAAGACCGGAGAAAAGGTCTGGGAATTTCTGACCGCTGGCGGCAACGACGGCACCGCGAGCGACCGGCGCGACACCTGGGGCGGCGACTCCTACAAGACCGGTGGTGGTGGCGGCTGGATGGCCGGCAGCTATGATCCGGAAACCGACACGGTATGGTGGGGTACCGCCAATCCGGCGCCGCTGTACGACTGGGCGGGCGACAAGTTCATGACCGAAGGTCCGCGTCCGGGCATCAACTTGTATACCTCTTCGGTCATCCTGCTCAATCCCGATACCGGCGATCTGAAGAGTTACTTCCAGGTCTTGCCGCACGACGCTTGGGACTTCGATCCGGCCTCTGGCGAGCTGATGATGATCGAGCGCGACGGCAAGAAATACGTCGTGCATCCCAGCAAGAACGGCTTTGTCTATGTATTCGACCGCAAGAGCGGCAAGCCCGTCAACGTCTACAAGGGCGTGGACGCCATCAACTTCGTCAAGGACATCAAGCCCAATGGCGATCTGGTGGGCCGCTGGGATCCGCCCGAAGGCAAGCACGTCAACCTGTGTCCGGCCATCGCCGGCGGCTACAGCTGGAACGCGGGCACCTACAGCCCGAAGACCGGCCTGCTGTACAAGGTCGGCTTCGAGTGGTGCATGGACCTGGACATCGTCAAGACCGAGCCCATCACGGAACCGGTTGTGCAGTTGAACATCGGTGCGAACTTCACCATGCACGGTCCCGGGGACAAGGCGCCGTTTGGCCACATCCGCGCCAGGGATCCGATTTCCGGGAAAGTGAAGTTTGAAATCAAGTACCCGGGTGCAGTTCCGCATGGCGGCCTGCTGTCGACCGGGGGCAACCTGCTGTTCGTGCCCGAGGCGGACGGCATGTTCACCGCCTACGACGCTTCCAACGGCAAGAATCTCTGGAGCCACAATATGGGCCAGGGCAGCAACGGCGGCACCATCACCTACATGGCCAAGGGCAAGCAGTATGTGGCCGTGATGACCGGCTGGGGCAGCCTGGTGGGAGACGGCTACGGAGACCTGTGGGGCGAACCCTGGAAGAGCATGCCAAAGGATTCCGGTGTGCTTAAGGTCTACGCACTCGATTAATCGGCGTTTTCCGCGGATATAATCGTGGTAATGAAAAAGGCGGGGACCTCGTCCCTGCCTTTTTTCTTTTACGCCTCGCCCTGTCGTGTCGTCTGTTGCGAGCACTCGCTCGTTAATAAGGAGGCGCCCCGCGGTTCGGGGGCTTTGAGGCACCTGTGAAGAAGGAACTTTCAGAAGTGCACGATCTCAATTTAAGCCGGTTTTCATCGGCCTTGCTGGCCGGCCTGCTTTTGGCGGCCACCACCCTGGCGGGTATTGCGCCCGCCGCAGCGGAAGAAGGCAAACCCGCGGCCAAGCCGTTCGACGTGAAAAGCAATTTCCGCAATATCTGCGGATTCTGTCACGGGGACTATGGCCGTCATTCGGGCAAAGGACCGCAGCTGATGAACTCCGAACGCAGCGATCAATTCCTGTTCGACCGCATCAAGAAAGGATTGCCGGGCCGGATGGCCACCTTCGGCAGCGTCTATACCGAAGAACAGATCTGGCAGATCGTGAAATTCATCCGCAACCTCAAACCCGGGGAAGAGCCCCAGAACCCATGAAATCGAACCTGATTGCCTTCGCAAGCCGGGCCGGGCTCACTTTTGCGTTTTGCGGCGCCACGCTGGCGCTGTTCGCAGCAAACCAGGCCGGGGCGCGAACACTCGCCGAGGTGCGCGCGCTTGGCAGCATCTCGATGTGCGCCAGTCCGGAGACGCTGCCCTATGCCAGCAACCAGCCGGAGGCTCCGGGGTTCCAGATCGAGCTGGGACGCGCGATCGCCGAGGGGCTCGGGCTTGGGCTGACCACCGAGTGGATCGTACCGCGTCGTCGGGCAAATATCGTAAATTGCGACATGCAACTGGACAGCATCTACAGTCCGGGGAGATCCAAGGGTGCGGTGCTGTTATCCCGGCCGTATCAGAAATCCGGCGTGGTTCTCGGTATAGCACGAGGCGCCGAGCCGGTCGCCAATTTCAAGGACCTGACCAAGGAACAGAAGGTCGGAGTGATGAGCAGTTCTGTTGCGAGATTCGTGCTGGGCAAGAGCGGCGCGATCACCTCGCCCTATGCATTCGAGAACGACATGTTAGAAGATCTGACACAGGGCAAGCTCTACGGCGCCGCACTGTCCTCAGCCACTCTGAGCTATTACATCCTGCAACACCCCGAAACCAGCCTGCAACTGGCGCACGCCTTCGACGGTGAGCCGGACCTAGCCTGGGAAGTCGCTGTAGGGTTGCGCAAATCCGACACTGCGCTGGTCGACGAGGTGAACAAAGTGCTCGAAAGGCTGCTCGCCGACGGCTCCATCACCCGGATCTACGCCAAGTACGGCGTTGAACACCGAGCCCCCTGACTGCAGCCCGATCCGGCGAAAGGTTCAGTCCTGCCGCCAGGCCGTTTGTCGTGTCAGGAGCTGGTACTTGCGCTGCAGTTGTTCCCTGGTCTCGACACGTTCCGGATCGAGCGGTATGCAATCGACCGGACAGACTTCCTGGCATTGCGGCCGGTCGTAGTGGCCGACGCATTCGGTGCATTTACCGGGATCGATCACGTAAACTGTCTCGCCCTGCGAGATGGCGTCGTTCGGGCATTCCGGCTCGCAGACGTCACAGTTGATGCATTCGTCAGTGATCATCAGCGCCATGGGATATCCATTCCTGGTGTCACGGCTTCCGCGCTTTCGTCTTCATCCTCGGGACCACCAGCGGATTGACGAACAGCGAGACGTCACCGCCCAGGCTGGCGATCTCGCGCACCATGGTCGCGGAGATGAACATGTACTGCTCCGACGGCGTCAGGAACAGGGTTTCGACGTCCGGGAACAGATTCCGGTTCATGCCCGCCATCTGGAATTCGTACTCGAAGTCGGATACCGCCCGCAGGCCACGCAGGATGATCTTGGCGTCGTGCTTGCGCAGGAAATCCATGAGCAGGCCGGAGAATCCTTCCACCCGCACGTTGCCGAACGGCGCCAGCGTTTCCTTGGCCATGGCCACACGCTCGTCCAGGGTAAAGAACGGCTGCTTGCCACGGCTGTCCGCCACCGCGACGATCACCTCATCGAACAGGCTCGAAGCCCGCCGCACGAGGTCCTCGTGGCCGCGCGTGATCGGATCGAAGGTTCCGGGATACAGGGCCCGGTTAACGCGGGTTTTCATCGCTCGGTTAGTTTGAGGTCGGTTCGTTTCAGGTCTGCAGCCATTTTAGCAGCAGACAGTGCACTTGCCCGGCGCGGGCCTGCTTCAGGATCTCGAAACCGGGCGGCAATTCGGGCGCCCGATCAGCCTCGAGAAATACGCGCGCGCCCGGCGCCAGAATCCGGTCCAGCAAGGGCAGGACGCGTGGCAGCAGATTGAGCCTGTAAGGCGGATCGAGAAAAACGACGCTGTAGCGGCGGCGGTCCGACTGCAGGAAGTCCATGGCGTCGGCACGGATGATTTCCACCTGCTGCGCGGACAACAGCATGCGATTGGCGTGCAGCATGCGCACCACCGCCGCATCGCGTTCGACCAGGACCGCCTGTTTCGCGCCGCGCGAAGCAGCCTCGAACCCGAGGGCACCGCTGCCGGCGAACAGGTCCACACAGGTTTCGCCGGTCAGATCCTGGCCAAGCCAGTTGAACAGGGTCTCGCGCATGCGATCAGGCGTGGGGCGCAGGTCCTGAGCATCGGGAAATTCGAGCAGGCGCCGCCGCCATTCGCCGCCGATGATGCGCACCGAATTTTTGCGCCGGGAAGGCAATCCTCGATTACTTCGTATCGAGCGCGCCGACCACGACGGTGGCCATGTGATCCGGCCGGATCCGGCGGCGCCACGCATCCTTGACCTCGGCCAGCGTCACCGCTTCGATTCTCGCGGGAAAATCGTCGAGATAGCTGAGCGGCAGGTCGTAGAAACCGATGATCGACAGGTAGTCCAGGATCTTCCTGTTGCTGTCGATGCGCAGCGGGAAACCGCCGATGACGTTCTGCTTGGCGTTCTCGAGCTCCTGCTGCGTGGGGCCGTCAGCGACAAAACCGGCCAGAATCTCTTTTGCCACCTTCAGAGCTTCCTCAGACTGCTCCTTCTTGGTCTGCAGGCCGATCTGGAACGGGCCTGCCTGTCCAAGGGGGTTGAAGTAGCTGTAAGTGCTGTAAGCGAAACCGCGCTTCTGCCGGATCTCCTCGCTCAGGCGCGACGAGAATCCGCCGCCGCCGAGCACGTAGTTGCCGAGCCACAGCGGAAAATAATCCGGATCTTTGCGCGTGATGCCCGGCTGGCCGATGACGATATGCGCCTGCGTCGCGGGATGAGCGATCCTGGCGGTTTGTCCCGCGTCGAGCACAGGTACAGGCGGCAAGGCCGGAATTGGCTTGCTGGATTTCTGTAGCTTGCCCGTCAGTTGCTCGGCAATTGCGCGCGCCTGATCGCGCGTAACGTCGCCGATGATCGACACGATCGCTGCGTCGGATACGTAATACCGGCGATAGAACTCCTCGAGGTCGGCACTGGTGAGTTTTTCCACGGTCTCGATTTCGCCGGCTCCGCGCAACCCGTACGGATGGTTTCCGTAAATCATGTGCCGAAACTCCCGGTCGGATATGGTCTCGGGCTTGGTGTCCGATTCGCGCAATCCCGCAAGCACCCTCGCCTTTTCGCGATCAAGGATCGCCTGCGGGAACGTCGGCTGCTGCAGGATGCGCGCCATGAGGTCGAGAGCCTGTACGCGTTCTGCCGTGCCCGACAGTGTGCGCAACGTAAGCCCGGCGCGATCGGCATCGAAGCGTCCCGACGGTTGCGCGCCAACGTCGGCGAAGCGTTCGGAAATCTGCTCTTCCTTCAGGCCCTGCACCCCCAGGCCCATCATCCGCAAGGTCAGGCTCGCGGCACCCGATTTTTCGCGCGTGTCCCGGCTGGCTCCCGCGGGAAAATCCACCGAGACGTCCAGCATCGGCAGGTCGTGGGTCTCGACGAACAATACGCGGGCGCCGTTCGTGCTTTGCCATTGCTGAATGGGCAAGGTCGCTTTCGCCGGAATCGCCGCGAACAACAACAGTACGGCTGTCAGCCAGCCCCAGGATCCCCGCATGGCGTTCTCCGGCTTATTGCAGTTCACGGGAATTCTCCCACTTTCGGTCGCGGCCGCTTGCCGCCAGGCAGCGGTTGCGGATCCAGTACCGCGATCGTGAGGTTGTCGTCGATCAGATACTTGCGCGCGACTTCGCGCACTTGCTCGGCAGTGACTTCCTGAAGCCTGCGCACCTGGAGATCGGCCGTTTGATGGGGAATGCCGACCGTTTCCAGCATGCCGATGCGCGTCGCCTGGTAATAAACCGAATCCTGGGAAAATACCTGGGAAGCTGTCACCTGCGATTTGACGCGGCGCAACTCCTGTTCGCTGATGCCATCGTTTACAACGCGCGCGATCTGCCCCCTCAACGCCTCTTCGATCTCATTCACGGAGCGGCCTTCCGCCGGGGTTCCATCCAGGTAGAACAATCCTTGACCGCGATTCACGGCGGCATAGCTGGCACCCGCGCTGTTCGCGATGCGAGACGTCTTGACCAGTTCCCGGTTCAGGCGCGCCGCGTCGTACCCGTCCAGCACGCCATTGAGGACCGACAGCGCGTAGGGTTCCCAGTCCTTTTCGGGATCGCGCAGGACGGGCACGTGATAGGCCATGAGTATATAGGGCAGATCCCCGGGCGCTTTCACGGTAAGGCGCTTGATGCCCGACTGTTTCGGTTCGGCATGGAGTTTGCGCTCCGGCAGCGGGCGCGACGGAATGGGCCCGAAGAGTGCTTCGGCGAGCCGGAACACTTCTTCCGTGACAACGTCACCCGCGACAACCAGCGTGGCGTTGTTCGGCGCGTACCAGGTGTCGTACCAGTTGCGCGCGTCCTGCACGCGCAGGTTTACCAGGTCGTTCATCCAGCCGATAACCGGGGTGCGATAGGGATGGGCCACGTAAACCGAGGCCATCATCTGCTCCGAGACCTGGCCATGGGCATCATCGTCCGTGCGCATGCGCCTTTCTTCCATGACGACCTTGATCTCCTTGGAGAATTCTTCCTCCGAAAGAATGAGGTTGGCCATGCGGTCTGCCTCCAGCTCGAGCGCCAGTGGCAGTTTTGATTTGTGCAGCTGCTGGTGGTACGCGGTGTAGTCGCGCGACGTGAAGGCGTTGTCGCGGCCTCCGGCGCGGGCCATGGTCCTGGAGAACTCGCCCGCCGGAACTTTCTTCGTGCCCTTGAACATCATATGCTCGAGCACGTGCGCCACGCCGGTAGTGCCGCTGACCTCGTCCATGCTGCCGGCGCGGTACCACACCATCGACACCACGATCGGCGAGCGATGATCCTCCTTGACGATCACCTTCATGCCATTACCCAGCGTGCGTTGCTGCGCCTCGGCGGCGACGGCGGGCACGCAGAACAGCGCCAGGACAAGCCCAAGGCTTGGTGTTGCGAAAAGACGGGTCATGGTTTTGGATGGACCGGACGCAAACAGAATAGAATTGCGGCTCTTTTGCCGCCGGATACAGCGACGCTGTGACAGTGCGAGAGTATGTTAAGTTTCCTCAAACGTGACAAGGACGAAGCGTCCGCGCAAGACAGCGGGGGCGGCTGGGCGGCCAAACTGCGTCGCGGGCTTGCCGGTACCCGTGCCAGACTGGGCGATCAGCTCGCTGCCGTATTCGGCGCGGGCCGCAAGATCGACGAGGCGCTGTTCGAAGAACTCGAATCGGTGCTGCTCGCCTGCGACGTCGGCGTTAGCGCAACCGGGCATCTGCTCGACGACACGCGTGCCCGCGCCAAACGCGGCCGTTTTGACGACACTGCGCAGGTCCGCGAGGCGCTGAAGCAATCTCTGCTTGATCTGCTCAAGCCCCTGGAGCGGCCGCTCGACATCGGAGCCGCAAAACCTTTCGTCATCCTCATGACCGGCGTCAATGGCGCCGGCAAGACCACTTCCATCGGCAAGCTGGCGAAGCTGTTCCAGGCCGGGGGCAAGTCGGTGCTGTTCGCTGCCGGCGATACCTACCGTGCTGCCGCCCGCGAACAGCTCAAAGTCTGGGGCGAACGCAATAACGTCACCGTCGTCTCGCAGGAAGGCGGCGATACCGCCGCGGTAATTTACGATGCCATCCAGTCCGCGAAGGCCAGGGGCATCGATGTGGTCATTGCCGACACCGCCGGGCGTCTGCCAACGCAACTTCACCTGATGGAGGAAATCCGCAAGGTAAAGCGGGTAATTGCCAAGGTCATGCCTGACGCGCCCCACGAGGTTCTGCTGGTGCTCGATGCCAACACCGGCCAGAACGCGGTGGCACAAGTGAAGGCATTCGACGAGGCGCTCGGCGTCACCGGCCTGATCCTCACCAAGCTCGATGGCACGGCGAAAGGTGGAGCCATAGCCGCCATCGCGCGGCACAAGCCAATCCCGCTGCGTTTCATCGGCATCGGCGAAGGCCTGGACGACCTGCGTCCGTTCTCGGCGGAACAATTCGTCGAAGCCCTGTTCGAATGAAGGGCGGCCGGACTCGGCAACAGTCGTCGGCCGGGCCCGCGCCATTTACTCTGCCATCAACCGACTGATCAGCCATGGCCGTCTCGCAGATGATCAGCGTCAGCCACGTCTCCAAGCGCTATGCCGGGGGCTATCAGGCCCTGCAGGACGTCACCTTTGTGGTGGAGTCCGGCGAGATGGTGTTCATCACCGGCCATTCCGGTGCGGGCAAGAGCACCCTGCTCAAGCTGATTGCCGCCATCGAGATGCCGACCTCCGGCAGCGTGATCATCAACGGCCAGAACGTCTCGGCGATGAAGTCCGGCGCCATTCCCTTCCTGCGCCGCAATTTCGGACTCATGTTCCAGGACCACAAACTGCTGTTCGATCGCAGCGTCTACGAGAACGTGGCGCTGCCGCTCGCCATCACCGGTTTCCCGCGCCGCGAGATAGCGAAGAGGGTGCGCGCGGCACTGGACAAGGTAGGCCTGCTGGGCCGCGAGAAATCCCGGCCGATCACGCTTTCGGGCGGGGAACAGCAGCGCCTGTGCATTGCGCGGGCTATCGTCAACCGGCCCGCGATCCTGCTCGCGGACGAGCCCACGGGCAATCTTGATACCGCCTATGCCGAGGAAATCATCGGCATGTTCGAATCCTTCAATCAGGTCGGGGTGACGGTGGTCATCGCCACCCATGACGAGGGGATGATCGAACGCCTCGGTCCGCGCATCTTGCAGCTGGACCATGGCAGGCTCGACCAATGAACTGGCTGCTCGGCCACTTCGACACGTTACGCGAGAGCCTGTTGCGCCTTGCGCAGCAGCCGCTCGCGACCCTGCTCAACGTGCTCGTGATCGGCATCTCCATGTCGCTGCCTGCGGGCTTCTATGTCGGGTTGAACAACGTGCAGACGTTCTCACGGCAGCTTTCCAGCGATCCGCAGATCAGTCTGTTCATGACCATGGATGCCAGCGCCGAGGACGTGGCTGGCATCGAGCAGCGGCTCCGGAACCACGCGGATGTCGGTCGCTTCGAATTCGTCTCGCGGGAGCGCGCCCTGGAACGCCTGAAGCGCAGCGCCGGCCTGGCTGACGTGCTCTCCGACCTCGGTCGCAATCCGCTTCCCGACGCTTTCGTGGTCACCGCCCGCAATAACGATCCGGCAATCCTGGAATCGCTGCGGGCCGAGGCGGTCAAATGGGCCAATGTTGAGCACGTGCAACTGGATGCGGAGTGGGCCAGGCGCCTGGACGCCGCCCTGGGGGTAGGCCGGCTGCTGGTGAGCCTGTTGGGCGCCTTACTTGCCACGGCGCTGGTAGCCATCACCTTCAACACCATCCGGCTGCAGATCCTGACCAGACGGGACGAGATCGAGGTGTCCAAACTGATCGGCGCAACTAATCCCTTTATCCGCCGGCCTTTCCTGTACCTGGGTACGCTACAGGGGCTTGCCGGGGGGGGCGCCGCCTGGCTCATCGTGACCTTGGCGGGCATGGCCCTCAACCTGCAACTGACCGAGCTGGTAACCCTTTACGGCACCTCCTTCGCACTGGAGCCCTTGAGCGCCCGGGACTCGGTGATTCTCCTCGGCCTGTCCGCTGCGGTCGCCTGGCTGGGCAGCTGGCTATCAGTGAGTCGTCACTTATGGCAGATAGAGCCCCGCTAAAGGAAACCGCGCTCTATCAGGTAGAACTTTTGGGGTTGCTGGCACTCCCAGTACTGGAGTGCTAATATGGTCCCCAAGGAGGTATATGCCATGACCCATGCATTGACTGTTGCGTTGCCTTTTCCGTCCGCGACCGGCAGCCTGGACACTTATATTCAGGCAGTAAACCGCTTCCCGCTTCTCACCCAGGAGCAGGAAACCGAATACGCGCGCCGTCTGCGGGACCAGGATGACGTCGAGGCCGCCCGCCATCTGGTGGTATCCCACCTACGGGTGGTGGTCGCGATCGCGCGGGGCTATCTGGGCTACGGCC
>CAYODB010000059.1:0-17889 GCA_964402495.1 uncultured Bordetella sp. | reverse complement strand
GGAACAGGGCGGCGGCCGGACGCGCGCGTTACATGCCCCCATAGTCATCGCCGCGCACGGCTCGTGGGAATCCGGGCCGCTGCCGACGCAGAATTTCCGCAAGCCCCCGTGTGCCTCGGATCTGCTGGCGTTCAAGGCCCGCTTCCTGGGCGGTGAGCTGCCTGAGGGGCTGATGCCGCTGATCGGCTTCGCGGGCGGTTACGGCGGCATGGTGCGCTCGGGAGACGGGCGAGTCAGCCTGTCGTGCTGCATCCGCCGCGACTACCTGGAATCGTGCCGCAGACAGTGGCCCCAGCGCAGGGCCGGTGCGGCAGTTCTCGCGTACATCAGCGGCGAGTGCGCGGGTGTCGCGGCGGCGCTGTCCGCGGCGACGCTGGATGGCGCGTGGCTCGCGGCAGGCCCGATCCAGCCCGGTATCCGCGGCTTTGGGCGCGATGGCGTTTTCACTGTCGGCAATGCGGCCGCGGAGGCGCATCCGATCATTGCCGAAGGCATCAGCATGGCGATCCAGTCGGCCTCTTTGCTGTGCGAACAACTGCTCGCGCGGCGAGGCGCGGCCCTTACGCCGGACGTGCTGGCAGCCGTCCGGCGCGATTATGCCATCGCGTGGCGGCGGAATTTTTCGCGGCGCCTGCATGTCGCAGCGCTGTTCGCGCATTTGTTTATGCGCCCGGCCACGACCCGAGCGGCCATTGCGCTGTTGCGCCAGTTTCCATCCGTGCTGACGCAGGGCGCGCGCTGGAGTGGAAAGGTCGAACCGTTGCGCAGCCGGCGATCCCTCCACGCGGCCGGGACAATTTGCCGGTGACCGAGTTTTAGCTACTATGCACTGTGGCAGCCACACAGTGCCAGGCACGCATGTGGAGATTGAGCATGACGACATTGCAGACCTTGCAAGACTTGTTGAAAGCGAACTTCGATCTCGAGCCTGAGCGGCTGAATCCGGAGGCCAAGCTGGAAGAGCTCGACATCGATTCGCTGGCGGTGGTCGAAGTCCTGTTTGTGGTCGAGGACCAGTTCAAGGTTACGGTGCCGTCGGAACCACTGGCACGGCAGGCCAGCCTGAAAACGATCGGTGAGCTTGTTGCCTACATCGACCGGCTGGTCGCTGAGCAGCATCCCGTCGCCGCTGGAGAGGAGCGGATTTGAGACGGGTGGCGGTGACCGGAATCGGTGTCATCTCGCCACTGGGCAACGATGTCGGTGAATTCTTCGGCGGCCTGGTTTCCGGCCGCTCGGGCATTGGGCGGTTGACCGGTACGGCGGCGGGCCGCCGCGGGGCGCAATGGACGACGCCCGCCCCCACCCATATCGGTGGCGCCGTCACGTTCGATCCGTCGCGTCATTTCGCCGCGCCGCGGCTGCGCATGCTCGATCGTGTCAGCCAGTTCGCCCTCGCCGCCGCGGACCAGGCGGTTCGCGCTGCGCGCATCGCGTGGGCCGATGTGGACCGGGATCGAATCGGCGTCTTCCTCGGTACCGGAATGGGCGGGGCCGAGACAACCGATGACGGCTACTACACGCTCTATGCCGAGCGCTCCGAACGTACCAAACCGTTCAGCGTCCTGATGGCGATGACCAATGCGGCCGCTTCGTGGATCGGGATCGAGTACGGTCTCACCGGGCCTAATCTGACTTTTTCGACTGCCTGCTCCTCCTCGGCAGTGGCGATCGGCGAAGCGGCCCAACGGATCCGTAGCGGTGAAGCGGACATAATGCTTGCGGGCGGCAGCGAAGCGCCGCTTTCGTTTGGCACGCTGGTGGCGTGGGACGCGCTGAAGACACTGGCAAGTGAGGATGTGGCAGACCCGTCGGCATCGTGCAAGCCGTTCGCCAAAGACCGGACTGGCCTTGTCCTTGCGGAAGGCGCGGCAATCCTGGTGCTGGAAGAATGGCAACATGCGCTGACTCGCGGCGCCCACATCCATGCGGAAGTAGCGGGCTATGGACTCTATACCGACGCTGTCCACATCACGCGGCCGACGGTCAACGGCCAGGCATCGGCAATGCAGCGCGCTCTCTCGGCCGCCGCGCTGCAACCGGAGGACATCGGCTACATCAACGCGCACGGCACCGCCACTCTGGCCAACGACGTCGTTGAAACGTGCGCGATCCGGCAAGTCTTCGGGAAGGACGCGGACCGCGTGCCGGTGAGCTCCACCAAATCAATGCACGGCCATCTGCTCGGCGCCGCCGGGGCGATCGAATTCGCGGCTGCCGTGCTGGCAATGGAGCGCAGGATTTTGCCGCCCACGATCAACCTGCGCATTGCGGATCCGGAATGCGATCTCGACTACGTGCCAGGGCAGGCGCGGACCGGCGTTGAACCGCGCGCAGTGATGTCGAACTCCTTTGCCTTCGGTGGCACTAATGCGGTTCTGATAGCCCGGAGCGTTGAACGGGCTTGAATCCGCGCTGGACCCGCCGCCGGCTGCAAGTCCAGATCAACACCGGCACCGGCTGTCACCTGGAGGCGGACATGCTGGCGCGCGGTCTGCAAGAGCTCGATCCTCCGCCAAGGCACCAAGTCGACCGCGTCCAGAAGAACATCTGATCAACGAATCGCAGATCGATCGACAAACCCATCGCGATTCGGCATTTTCACGTTGGGCAAGGTTGTCGCGTCGAGTCTTTCGCCGGACCCAAAAATATTGTCCTGCGCGAGAATATAAGCGGTAACCGCGTACACTTGATCATTGGTGAGCGACATGGGCGCATTGAACGGCATCGCGCGTCGAATATAGTCGAACAGCGTGGTCGCGTACGGCCAGAAACTGTTCACGGTTTTTACTGGTTGTTTCGATGCCAGCGTGCCTATTCCACCTGTCAGTCTGTCGGCCGGCTTGCCTTGGCCGCCCGCGCCGTGGCAGGAAGCACACTTCGCGGCATAAACCGTTTCGCCCTCTTTGGCCGTGCCGCCACCGGCAGGCAGGCCTGCGCCGCTGGGCGGGACGCTGATATCCATGGCGGAGATTTCAGCTTCGGTCGCGTCGTGTCCCAGACCCGGATCGGCGCCGATCGCGCCGCCCAGATACGCGCACGCCATGGCGCACGAGAGTCCCGTCCTAAAGATAAACATTGCTGATCCCGCCTTCCTCGCTGATTGCCCAGGTCTGGATCGCGCTGTAGTGATAGCGCTGGCCGGGAGCGTATTGCGCTACCCAGTCTTTGCGCGTGATCTGCACGCGACCCTTATCGTCGGTGGCCCGGCTTTGCAATTGCACCGGCCTGCCGTCCCACTGCCACGCCATGGCGAAACGCGTGAGACTTTTATCCAGCACCGGTTCTTGCAAGTGCGCGACGCCCCAGGTCTGGCCGCCGTCGGCCGAGACTTCGACACGCTTTACTTTGCCAGCGCCAGACCATGCGAGGCCGGAAATTTCATAGAACCCTTTACCCTGCATGCTCATGCCCACCGCTGGATGTGTGATCACCGATTTGACGGCCATTACGAAGGTGAACTGTTCGGCTTTGCCATCGGGCAGCGAATCGGTGTACTTGGAAGTTTCGTCTTTGGTGTGCGTAGGGCCCTCGGTAAGTTTAATGCGATGCAACCACTTCACGTTCATGCTGCCCTCGTAGCCCGGGACTACCAGACGCAGCGGATAGCCTTGCTCCGGCCGCACCGGCTCGCCATTTTGATAGAGGGCAACGAAGGCGTCGTTCATGGCCTTATCGAGCGGGATGCTGCGGCTCATCGCCGCGGCATCCGCGCCTTCGGCAAGGATCCATCGCGCGTTGGCTTGGGTGCCCGCCTCATCCAACAGGACTGCCAGCGGCACCCCGGTCCATTCGGAGCACGAAACCAGCCCGTGGATCATGCCGCATGGCTTTTGCTGAGGTTCGGGAAAGGAGTTGAAAAAGCTGTTGCCGGAGCATTCAATGAAGCAGATTCGGCTCAACATCGGATAGCGCGACAGCGCGCCCAGATCGAACCTGAGCGGGCGATTGACCAGCCCGTGAATGGTGAGCGCATGTCTGGAGGGATCGATAGCAGGAACACCGTTGTGATGGCGCTCGAAATGCAATCCGCTCGGCGTAATCGTGCCCTGCAGCGCATGCAGCGGCGTCAGCGAGACTCCGGCGCCCGGCGCAAGGTCCCCATACGGCTGCAGTACGCCGCGCTGCACTGTCTCCGCGAAGCCTGAGGGCTGGCCGTAAGGGCGAAACGGCGCGCCCGGTGTTTTCTGCCACGGCAGCGCGTTCTGCCCGATCGAATCAGCAGCGCGCGCTGCCGCTGTCCAACCCGCTGCACTTGCGCCAGTCGCTGCCGCTCCTGCCGCGGCCATTCCCCGCATCAGGAATACGCGCCGGTCTATCAAGCCATTGGCGGCGACGCGACCCGCGCCATCGAGCGCGGCAGAAGACGAATCTGGTTTTCGATCCATGGCTCCCTCTTAAGCTATTGTGTGACCGGATATCGATTGGCGGGGATCGCGCTGCGCCAGGGGCGGTCCCACCCGTAACATACACTTCGTCTCGGTGAATCGCTACGTTGGGGCGGCGAGATGCAGCAATTGAGCGCTTTCGCGAAGCGTGATACGGTTGGAATTCCTGCCCGTTATGCGACTGCGGCAACAACCTTTTCACGTCTGCGCCCATCACGCTCGAACAAGAGCGCCGAGACCGCGACGACTGCTGCCTGAGACCTTGCCGATGGACGTACTTAAACGGATCTTGCAGGCGGTCGGCGGCATCTTTGCCGCTGTGGCCCTGCCTGCCGCCGCTTCCCTGCTGCTCTCGAACGCTCATGTGATTGACCCGGCGATCCAGCAGGAGTACGTCGGTTACGTGCTGGTCGACGGCGCAAGAGTGGTGAGTGTCACGAAAACGCGCCCCGCCGGCTACCGCGGCGAGGAAGTCGACCTGACCGGCAAATACCTCATCCCCGGCCTGGTTGACGCGCACGTTCACTCGGAGGGCAATCGCACATCGATCGGCGGGCCGGGCGAAGATTTCGGGCCCGAAGAGACGGCCCGCCGCATGCTCTATGCCGCTGTCACGGCCTATCTGGATCTCGGTCTGGATGCGGATACGGTCTTCGGCACGCGGCAGAAGCAGCGCGAGGGCAAGCTACCGGGCGCGCAGATCTACGCAGCGGGCCCGGTGTTCATCGGGCTCGGACGCGTGAATAGCAGCGGAGGGGCGCGCGTTGTATCGAACGAGACCAACGCGCGAAGCGAACTCGACGCCCTCGCTGTCAGGCGCCCGGATGTGATCAAAATGATCTTCGATTGGGCAGGCGCAAGGCGCACGATGAGCACCGAGGTAATGCGCGCGCTCGTTGAGCATGCCCGGGAACTCGGAGTCAAGACGGTCGTGCACATCGGCACCTGGGAAAACGCGCGGCTGGCCGCAGCGGCCGGACCGACAGCGATCACGCATCTCGACGACAACGCGGCTATTCCGCCCGATGTCGCGCAACTGATGGCGGCGAAGCGGATATTTTCCATTCCGACCATGGCGGTCCAACAGGATTTCCTCAATATCCTCGAGGATCACCGCATCCTCGACGCGCCGTTACTACGCCGCGTGGCGAGCGAATCGGTCATCGAGAGCTACCGCCGTCTCGATCCGGTCGGTTACGCGGATTGTTCGACTTGTCTGTGGCAGCGCGAGGGGCGCGAATATTACCGCTTGTCGCTGCAACGATTGCTCAGCGCCGGTGTGCGGATCGTCGCCGGCTCGGACACGGGCAACTTGGGGACGTTTCAAGGGTTCTCATTGCACCGGGAGCTGTACCTGCTCAATCAGTGGGGGCTGAGCAAGTGGGATGCACTGGCAGCGGGCACGACACACGCGTACGAACTGCTCGGGTTGAACATGGGATTCAAGGCCGGTGCAGACGCGACGTTCGTCGTTCTCGATGCTTCTCCGCTGGCCGACATTGCGAATACACAGCGCATCGATCGAATTCTGTTTCGCGGCGAGTGGGTGGATCGGGAGGCGCTCAGGTCAGCCCGGGATTGAGTCCACTTATGATTGCTCGAACAGCTTTTGCCGGTCGCGAGTTCGGACAACGAGCGCTTTGATACTTGAAAGCAGTGCCTGGATGCGTGGTGTGCCTCAAGCCACCTGTTTGACCCGCCACGCCAGCGCAATCGCGAGCAGCGTCGCGCCGACGGCAATCAGCCCCACCATCCAGTAGCGCGTCAGGGTTCCATCGGGGGCATGGCCGATGATGAATCCCGCCAGCAACGACGCGACACCGAGGCCCAGTTGCTGGATGGCCGAGTTGATGCTCATGAATCCGCCGCGCAGTCTCGGTTCCGCGCTCGAGATCACCAGGGCCATGGCCGGCACGAAGCGGCCGGACACGAAGACCATGAAAATCACAGAGGCGCAGATCGCCACCCAGACCGGCACCGGTGGCAGGTTTGTCGTGATCAGCAGCGGGACAATGGAAATCAGGCCGATGACGGTGAACATCTGCCGCTTGCCGTGCTTGTCGGAGAGCTTGCCGATGTAGCGCGACGAGAACGCGGTGGCGAGCCCGCCGAAGAAGTAGAGATAGGGCAAGTCGGTTTCCTTCAGTCCGACGTTGGCGACCATGTACGGCGCGATGAATGGAATCACGGAGAATCCGGCGAACATCAGCGCGAACATGAAGAGGAACGCGCGCAGGTGATTTCCCTCGCCAAGTACTGCTTTCATTTGCAGCAGCGGACGATGAGTTTCGCCGGCGACAAGATGGCCGCGCATCGGTGGAACGATCTTCCAGACGGCGACCAATACCAGCAGCGACACGATGACCAGGAAGAAGAAGGGGGCACGCCAGGAGAAATGCGCCGCCAGCAAAAGGCCGATCGGCACGCCGAGAATCGATGACAGCGCGAAAGCTGACATCAGGACGCCAGTCGCTGCGCCGCGTCGCTGTTCGGGAACCGCATCGCCCACGATGGAATGTACCGTGGCGCCCGCCACGCCGCCGAACGCCCCGGCAACCGCGCGCGCAGCGAGCAATGTGACATAGCCCGGTGCGATCCCGCAAAGCAGCGTGGAAGCGATGAATCCCACATACAGGAACAGCAGCACCTTCCTGCGATCGAATCGATCGGTATAGAAGGCCGCTGCCAGCGAAGCGATCGCCGCGGTAAGGGTGTAACTGGACACCAGCAGGCCAAATTGTTGCGGGGAAATCAGCATTACGCGCATCAGTTGCGGGCCAAGCGGCATCAGGATCATGAAATCCATGATGTGCGTGAACTGCACTGCGGCCAGAACGGAGACCAGCCTCGACTCGCCCCGGCCCACCTCGCCGCGGCCCACCTCACTGCGGCCCTCTCCCCCCTCAGGGCGGATAGGGTGGGGAGATGCCTTGTCGGTTGTCATGCGCGCCTTGCCAATATTGCAATCCTCGTATGTTTACACGCGACAATCTTGAAGGGCGCACCCAATTGCACCCTCTCCGCCTTCAGGGGGAGAGGCAGCGCTGACGACCTCGTCCGGCTGGCACCATCGCTAACGATGGGTGACTGGTCGAGAACGCTGAGGCGCAGCGGCTCGCGCTCACTTGGCTGCGGCCTGCGCAGCGAGCCGCCCGCCCCGGCGGCTGGCGCCGAGCCATAGAATCGCAACAGCAGTGATCGCGAGCAGGGGCAGGGCGCTGGCGTTCAAGGCATTCCAACTGTACTTGTAGAGGATCGCGCCGGAGGTCAGTGACGTTGCGCCCATCGTGGAGTAAATCAGGAGGTCGTTCATGCCCTGGGTCTTGGCTTTTTCCGCAGGCGCATACGTCTCGGTCAGCAGGGTGGTGCCGCCCACGAACAGGAAACACCAACCGACGCCGATCAGGACCATGGACAGCCAGAATGCGGTGACGGTGACGCTGGAGACGGCAATCAGGATCGCGGCCAGTTTGAGCATGACGCCGAGGAACATGACGGGCAGCACGCCGATACGCACGATCAGCCAGCCTGTGCCGAAGGCGGGCGCGAACATCGCGATGATGTGCCATTCAATCACCAGCATCGCCGCGTTGTAGGAGTGATTGCACATCTGCATGGCCAGCGGCGTCGCCGCCATCAGCAGGTTCATGACGCCGTAGGCCGTGATGGCACCGAGCGCGGCGACGATGAAGGCCGGCTGGCGCATGATTGCAAGCAGCGGCCGGGTAGCGCCATACCGCTCCTCGGACGATGGCGCAGGCAGGTCGATTCGCCGCAGGATCAGGATGGCGATGAACGCGAGAACGATCAGCGACAGGAAGGATCCGAGGTAGGCCGTCTCGAGAATATTGCGCGTGATCTTGCTGCTTTCCGGCCCGAAAATTCCGCCGACGATGCCACCGGCCAGGACCAGGGAAATGGCCTTGCTGCGGAAATCCGCCGACACGGTATCGGCCGCTGCGAACCGATAAAACCCGCCCGAACCGGTATAGATGCCGGAGACCAGCGCGGCCAGGGCCAGCAGCCAGAAGCTGTGCAGCGCCATCGCCGTCGCGGCAATGGCTCCACCGGCCATGCCGAACGCGCAGCCGAGCATGAAGCCGGCGCGGCGGCCCCTGCGCTTCATGAGCAGCGATACCGGCATCGTGGCCAGTCCGCCGCCGATGATATAAGCGGTTGCAGGCACGGTGACCAGGAGCTTGTTCTGCGCGAGCGAATCGGCGGCGAGCGTGCCGATTGAAATCATCATCGCGTTGTTGATGACCAGCAGCGCCTGGCACGCGGCCAGAGCGAAGACGTTACCCCGATTACCTTGCATCGATCCGCGGCTTCACTTCAGGCGGATGTCGACGGCATGGAACACGGTCTTGCCGGCATTGGTGAGGCGGACGGTTTCCTTCGCCTTGCGCCACTTGAACCCGGCGGGTTGCATGGCAAAGCTCTCCGACCCCTGCGGGCCTTCGACCGTGATGTTGCCGCCTGATACCGAGATCAGCATGCCGCAGGGCGCGCGCAATTCGGACGCTTCGCCCGGATGCAGGATGATGCGCGTGACGAAGACGCGCTCGTTGTCGACCAGAAGCGTCTGGTTCGGGCCTTCGACTGCCGCCGCGGAAGTGCCGCATCCGCTGAGGATCTCGGTATCCGTGACGCGGTATTCGGTGGTGCCGGGATTGGTAACCCGATGTGCCTTGGGCTTGGCGGCGTAATCGAGGAAATAGGTTTCGCCGATCGCGCGTGCGCCGCGGCGTACCGGTTCCTGGTTCCAGTCCTGGGCGATGGTCGGCGCCGCGGAGATGTTCACGAATACGCCGTCGTTGCGATGCCAGTGGTTAAGCGCTTCATACCCCGGCTCGATCTGCACGTCGAAAAACCGCACATGCTCGTTCTCGAATTTCAGGCGATGTCGCGGTTCCTGCGTGATGTCGACCGGCTCGGTCTGGGCGAAGGCGGTTGCGGACAGGCTGGCAAGCAGCAGCGCGATCAAGCGATGGACGGTCATTCCTGTGCTCCTCCGGGGGGCGGTCGCAGAACGGCGAAGCGCGACATTCTGACAGAAAGCACCCGCGACCGGCCGGAATGGAGAAAAATCGCTTATAGGTCATAGAGTTCAGATGGACAGCGTCCGCGCGGGGAACTCTCCCCCCAGGCTGATATCCCTACCCTTGTGCCAATGCCAAGTCCGCCACCGCCGTGAATGGTCTCCCGCACCCCCTGGCCCGCCCGCCTGACGGGCAGCTTCCCGCAATCGCGGGTGCCTCATATTGAGATTGCATACGACAACACCGGGCCACGCGTGGGTGGCGGCCACCCTGCTGGCGTGGGCGGCGTGCGCGCAGGCCGACCAACTGACGCTGGTCAACGGCGACCGGCTGACCGGGACCATCGTGGTCAAGGAAACGGAGTTCCTCATCCTGCAGACGCCGCATCTGGGGGAACTGAAGGTCAGGTGGTCTGAAGTCAGGCGAATCTTCAGCGAGAAAGAGGTTAAGGTCTTTCTCAGCGACGGCACCATGGTGCGCGGGTCCCTGGAGACGGTGACCGACGGTACCGTCGTCATCCACACCGGCGTGGAGCCACCTGGCGCGCCCGTGCCACTGAAGCAGGTGGTGTTCATCAATCCCGCACCGGATGTCTCCGGCGAGGGCGTGCAATACCTGGGTCGCATAAACCTCGGCTATTCGGCTTCGTCCGGGAACTCGAAGATCGAGACGCTTTATGCCGACATCGAGGCCATCGCCCGCACCCGGAACAACCGCTATACGGCCGCCGGGAAGACGAGGCGGTCGAAGGACAACAACCGGGAATCCGAGTCGAACTGGCTGGCGGGGCTGAAGTGGGACCACTTCCTGACCCGGAAATGGTACAGCTACGCCAACACCAACTTCGAGAGCGACCAGTTCAAGGACGTCCGCCTGCGCAGCACGGTGGGTGGCGGTACCGGTTACCAGTTCTACGAAACCGACAGCACCAATCTTGCTCTGGAAGGCGGCCTGACCTATGTCGATACCGATTTCATCGCCCGCGTCGACGAGCGCTATCCCGCGGTGCGCTGGGCGCTGAAGTTCGACCACTTCCTGTTCAAGTCACGCTCGCAGTTTTTTCACACCCACGAAGCCTATGCCGCCATCGACAAGAGCGACAGCGCGTTCGTGCGTTCCCAGACGGGCCTTCGCTTTCCCCTGGCTTATCAGGTTACGGGCACCCTGCAGTACAACGTGGATTGGGAAAAGAATCCGACACCCGGCCGGGTGCCGACGGACACATCGGTGCAGTTTACCCTGGGCTACATCTGGTGAGCGCTTGCGTAAGAGAATCAGGCGTCCTTGTCCGGCTCGGGGTCGTAGTACTCGTAGGCCTTTTTCGTAACCTTCGCCTCGTCCAGGGCCTTGCTGATGTTCGGGCTCTGCGGGCGATCCCACCATGTGGCCCGGGCCAGCTTCTGCTTTTCGACGACTTCCGGATGCCGCTCCAGGAAATCGCGCATAAACTTGGTGACGTCGGATTCGTAGGCCTTCATGATGAACGTGACCGGTGAGTGCGCAAGGCGCAATTCTACCCGCGGCCAGCCGCCGGATGTGTGGTACCGGCCAGCCGCTGAGTTTGGTACCGGCCACCCGGTATGTGATCCTTCTGCAGGAGTACCCCTTTGCCCGCCAAGCTTTTGCCCGCCAAGCTCGTCCCGCCCATAGCCCGCCGCATTCCGCACCAGACCACCGTTCACGGCCAGACCCGCGTCGACGACTACCACTGGCTGCGCAATAAGGAGAGCCCGGAAGTCCTTTCCCATCTGCGGGCGGAAAACGCCTATACGGCGGCGATGATGAAGCCATCGCTGCCGCTGCAGAAGTCCCTGTACAAGGAGATGCTCAAGCGCATCAAGGAAACCGACGTCGACGTGCCCTACCGGGAGGGCGGTTATTTCTACTATTCACGCACGCATAAGGGCAAGCAGTATCGGATTTTCTGCCGCAAGGCGGGCAGCCTCGATGCTCCCGAGGCGGTGATCCTGGATGCCAACGAAGCGGCAAAAGGGCACAAGTTCTTCTCGCTTGGACTGCTGGACGTCAGCCCGGACGGCAACCTGTTGGCGTTTTCATCGGACGTCACCGGCTTCCGTGAGTACACGCTGCAAGTGAAGGACCTGCGCTCCGGGGAGTTGTTGCCGGAGCGCATCGAAAAAATCCGCTCGGCGGCATGGGCCGCCGACAATCGCACGCTGTTCTATGTGCGCGAAGACAGCGCCAAGCGCGCCCATCGCCTGTACCGCCACCGCCTCGGCGAATCCGACGACGAGCTGGTGTACGAGGAAGAGGACACGCGCTTTTCGATTTCCATATCGCTTTCGCGCAGCCTCGAATGGCTGTTCCTGACCGCGCACAGCGCGACCACTTCCGAGGTCCGTTACTTCCCCGCGGGCGACCCGCAAAGCCCGCCGCAGCTCCTGCTGCCGCGGCACCAGGACCACGAGTACTACCTCGATCATGGCCAAGGGCAGTTTTACATCGTGACCAACGATCGCGGCCGCAATTTCCGCCTGGTCACGGCACCGGTGGACAAGCCCGGCGTGGAGAACTGGGAGGAGCGCATCGCCCATCGCGACGACGTGATGCTCGAAGGCGTGGACGTATTCGCGCGCCACCTTGTCGTGCACGAGCGCGCTGGTGGTTTTCCGCGGTTGCGCGTGATACGCCTTGCAGACGCGGATACGCACGAGATCTCGCTGCCGGAGCCGGTCTACTCGGTGGGCGGCGGCGCCAATGCCGAGTTCGATACCGATACCTACCGGTTCCACTACGACTCGTACATCACGCCGGACGCCGAGTTCGAGTACCACCTCGACACCCGTTCCCGCAAACTGCTCAAGCAGCGCGAGGTGCGCGGCTACGATCCGGCCAAGTACAGGTCGGAGCTGGTCTACGCAGAGGCATGGGATGGGGCGCTGGTTCCGATTTCCCTGGTATATCGCAAGGATCTCCGCAGCGAGGGGCCGCAACCAACACTGCTTTACGGCTATGGATCCTATGGCCTGTCGCTGGACGTAAACTTCAGCTCGACCCGGCTGTCGCTGCTGGATCGCGGCGTTATTTTTGCCACGGCCCACGTGCGCGGTGGAGCGGAGATGGGCAAGCGCTGGCATGACCAGGGCCGCATGTTCGAAAAGATGAACAGCTTCACCGATTTCGTCACCAGTGCCGAGCACCTCATCCGGAAACGCTATACCGCATCGGACCGGCTAGTCATCGAAGGCGGCAGTGCCGGCGGCCTGCTGATGGGAGCCGTGACGAACCTGCGTCCCGACCTGTTCCGCGCGGTCGTTTCCGAAGTGCCGTTTCTCGACGTGGTCAATACCATGCTGGACGACACGCTGCCGCTGACCACTGGCGAATACGAGGAGTGGGGCAATCCGAACAACCGCGACTACTTCGATTACATGCTCTCTTACTCGCCTTACGACAATCTGAAGGCGGCAAAGTACCCGGCGATGCTGGTCGAAACTTCGCTGAACGACAGCCAGGTGATGTACTGGGAGCCTGCCAAGTACGTCGCGAAGCTGCGCACGCTCAAGACCGACGGCAATCCGCTGCTGTTGCGGGTCAACATGGATGCGGGGCACGGCGGCGCTTCCGGGCGCTACGATTTCCTCAAGGAACTCGCGCTCACCTATTCCTTCATACTCGGCGCGCTGGGCATCACCCGGTAACAACTTGAAACGTCTGCCGCGTCTACACGGAAAAGTTGACACGAAAATACCCGAGGCAGATAGTGATGACGCTGGAATCGTTCTTGCTTTTTGTTTCCGTCTCTAAATCGGAGGTGAAATGAAATCGTCCTTCAGGTTGTTATCGGTCCTGGCGCTAAGCGCTGCGTTTTCCGTGGCTTACGCCGATACCACCGACGTAAAGAGCCAGTCCTACGTCGAAGTGAAGAAGCAGGGCGCCCATTGTTCGGACGATCCCAACTGCTTCAACCGCTACCATCCGGCAATCAAGCCCGTGGCCCGCGCCAAAACGGGGCAATTGATCCGCATCGAAACCCGCGATGCACTGGATTCGAACCTGAATCTTCAATCCGAGCCCAAGGACGTGACCGCGGTCGACCTCAACCTGGTGCATCCGATGACCGGTCCGGTCTACATCGAGGGCGCAAAGCGCGGCGACGTGCTGGCGGTCACGCTGGTCGACGTCGAACCGGACGAGTACGGGTACACCACCGTCGTGCCGGGATTCGGTTTCCTGCGCGACCTCTACCCGAATCCGTTCATCGCCAACTGGAAGCTCAACCGCATTGAAGCGGTGTCCGACCAGATTCCCGGGGTGCGCGTCCCCTTCAACGGGTTCATGGGATCGGTGGGCGTGCTGCCGGGCAATCCGGAGATCGAGACGTGGCTGAAGCGCGAGACCCAGCTTGGCGAGGCCGGCGGTGTTGCGCTCCCGCCGCAGCCGACCGGCGCCCGGCCGGCGGATATCTGCGGCCCGAACGGCAGCCAGAAGGACAAATGCCTGCGCACCATTCCGCCGCGCGAGAATGGCGGCAACATGGACATCAAGCAGATGGTGGTCGGCACCACGCTGCTGCTGCCGTGCTTCATCGACGGCTGCGGCTTTTTCGTGGGCGACGTCCATTACGCTCAGGGCGATGGTGAAGTGGCCGGCACCGCGATCGAGATGGGCGCGAAGGTCACCGTGCGCACCGAGATCCGCAAGGGGCTGGCATCTTTGGTGAAGACGCCGCACTTCGAGGGCGGATCGCAACTGAAGGCGCTGGAGCCGGATGCGTTCTACGCAACCGTGGGCTATCCACTGAAAGGCGCGGGCGAAGTGCCGCCGTATACGACCTACCTCGACAGCAGCAAGATCGCGCCGCTGTCCAATCTTTCGGAAGATCTCACGCTGGCCGCCCGGCACTCGCTGATCCAGATGATCGACTGGCTGGTGAAGACCAAAGGCTTTACACGCGACCAGGCGTACGTGATCACCAGCGTCGCCTGCGACCTGCGCATCGGCAACGTGGTCGACATGCCCAACTACGCGGTTTCGACCATATGCCCCATGGAAATCTTCAGCAAAAAGTAATGCGAGGCGGTTATCGAATTCAGGGCGGGCCATCCCGCCCTGATTTTTTTCCATGAACCGGCGGCGTTTTCTGGCGGCGGTCTTCGCCGGCCTGCCTTTGACGGCGCTGGCGCATACGCCTTACCGGCAGTGGAAGGTGTTCCGCCAGCGTTACCTGCTGATCACTACGTCGCGCACCGATCTTGCCGGCGATGCGCTGGGTGACCGTTTTGCAGAGGTGCTCCTTGCCGAGCTGCCGCAAAGCAGGGCGATGGTAAGCCGGGCCATCAATCTCGAGCGTATCGGTAGCCTCATCACCACGGATCAGGCCAATATCGCGGTACTGGATCATGCGTCGGCCGCCGCCCTGGCGCGCGGCGAGGCACCGTTCGCGGACTACGGCCCGTTTCCCCTGCAAGTGATCGTGCAGACGGAATCGCATCGGCTGGTGTGCCGGGAAGATCTGCCCCTGCATCACGGCTACATGATCGCCGGCGCGCTGATGGATCATGCCGCTGCCCTGGGGATCCGAATTCCCGGGAGCGGGGATGCCATGCCGGTGCATCCCGGTGCGGCGGCTTTTGCGCGGGGCGAGACCATCGAAGCGCCGCAATGATGCGGTCGCTGTTGTTGGGCCTTGCGTTACTTGCGTTGCCGGCGACTGCCCATGACCTGATTACTGCGGAAACGGCGCAGGCCTACCTCGCCAGGCAGTCGGCCCTGCAGGCCGTCATCGCCTCATCCGAACCCGCACCGGCACGCGCCGGGGCCTGGCTGGACCTGGGCCGCATGCTGGACGAAATCCGCGAACTCCTGAATCGCGACCTCGAATCGCACGGCAAAGTCCAGGGCCTGGCTTCCAATTTCCTGATGGCCGAACTCAGTGCACGCGGCACGCCGCTGGCGTGGTCGGCGCCGCACGGGCGCTTCGATGCGAATCTGAAGTACTACCGCGAAGCACTCAGGCTGTCGACCGTGCCGAACATTATAGGAGAAGCTACGTTCAGGCTCCTGCAGGGCTGGTTCTATGACAGTTTCACCATCGATCCGCTGGTGCCCGTGTCGCAAACTCCGGCGCAGCTTGCGGAACAGATAAAACTGGGAGAGACGTTCAGGCAGAAGTATCCGGGGCATGCCGGACGGGAAGAGGCGGGCTTCATCCTCCTCATTCATTACATCCAGTCCGCACGGGCCGTCGTGCAGCCGAAACAGCGGGCGGCCTTTGCGGAGAAGGCTCGGGCACTTGCGGAAGATTTCCTGAAGACCTATCCGGACAGCCTGCGGACGGCGGCGATCCCGCCTTTGCTGGAAAGACTACCGGGGATATGAGGGCAAAAAGAGCGGGGAGTTCTGAACCACGGAGGACACGGATACCCTACGGGCGCAGCACGTCGGGTATCCGTGTCCTCCGTGGTTCAGGAAGTCGGATGTAGAAAGGTTATTCGACGATCAGCGCCTCAAACTCCTTTTTCTTCCTGCACTGGCGCGGGATTTTCTTTTCCATCTGCGCCTTGGAATCCGTGAAGGTTTCCGAGTAGGCCATGGTCGGCTTGTTTTCGGTCGCGTTCATGATCTTGCGCGTGCCGAAAATCCTCAGGTTGCCTTCGAAAGTATGGCCGACCATCGGGCTGGGCCCGCCAAGGAATTCGTACAGGCCGAAACCGCCGTCGTCGAATTTCAGCACGAAAAAGAAGCAGGTGTCGTCGCGAAAGATCAGCTTGCCCTGGATGGATGGCTGCTCCTCTGCGGCCGTGACGGTGGTGATCGTGGTGGCCGTGACCGTAACGGCGATCGTGTAGAAAGCGGCCGCGAGCGCGGCCGCGCGAATCCTGCGTGCAAGCATCAATGACTCCTCGTAGGCATCCTCGTTCTACGTGCCGCCTTTCAGTGGCATCGCGACGGGATGTCCTTTTCGACTTCGCTTCTTTTGGGCGAGCGTGCTGCCGAAAAAGCTGTTAACGGCAGATCGGCCGTGCGGTTGTAAAGCTGCAGCGTTCCCTTGGCATTGATCTCGCCCTCGATCACGTCTCCGTCCCGGAGTGCGCCGCCGGCCATCCATTCGAACAGGCCGTAGCTTTTCGAGGTCTGGAGGATGAAAAAGCCGCAGTCCTGATTCTTCCAGATCACCGTGCCTTGCGCGGCCGCGGCGCCACCGGCGAAGCCGATGCACAGGCAGCCGGCCAGGACGGGCAACAACCTTGCAAGCATTTCGATTCCCAGGGGGGCGGCGACAAGAGTTGAGGCGACGACTTGCCGCGAAGGCTGAAGCATAACCCCTGCACCGCTGAAGGGGCAAACACTGGGTTTGGGGTGGTGTAACATCCTGAAATTCGGTGCTCCGCACGGCTTTGCGGGCGCCTTTCCAGTGCCGGAGCTGACCCCATGAAAGTAATCGATCTGCGCAGCGACACCGTGACCAAACCTTCGCAGGAAATGCGCGCGGCCATGGCGGCCGCCGAGGTGGGCGACGACGTCTACGGCGAAGACCCGACCGTCAACCGGCTGGAAGCGCTGGCCGCTGAAAAACTCGGCAAGGAAGCGGCCCTCTATGTCTGCAGCGGCACCCAGAGCAACCTGCTGGCCCTGATCTCCCATTGCGAGCGCGGCGACGAGTACATCGTCGGCCAGCAGGGCCATACCTACAAATACGAAGGCGGCGGCGCCGCGGTGCTGGGCAGCATCCAGCCGCAGCCGCTGGACTATGAAGCGGATGGTTCGCTCGACCTGGGCAAGGTCGAGGGCGCCATCAAGCCGGACGATTCGCATTTCGCGAAAACGCGCCTGCTTTGCCTGGAAAACACCCAGGCCGGCAGGACCCTGCCGCTCGACTACCTGAAGCGGGCCCGCGAATTCACCCTGACCCACAATCTCGGCCTGCACCTCGACGGCGCGCGGGTGTTCAATGCCGCCGTGCATCTCGGCGTGCCGGTCACCGAGATCAGCAGGCATTTCGATTCGGTCTCCGTCTGCCTGTCCAAGGGCCTCGGCGCGCCGGTGGGCTCGGTGCTATGCGGCTCCAAAGACCTCATCGGCCGCGCGCGCCGCTGGAGGAAAGTCGTCGGGGGTGGCATGCGCCAGGCGGGAATGCTGGCCGCGGCAGGCATCCATGCCCTGCAGCACAACGTCGAGCGCCTGGCCAGGGATCACGAGAACGCCAGGGCACTCGCCGCCGGCCTGTCGGGAATCGACGGCGTCAAGGTCACGCCCGCCCAGACCAACATGGTGTACATGACCGTGGAGCCGCAGCGATCGGTGCGCATGCGCGAATTCCTCAAAGAGCGCGGCATCCTGATCAGCGGCCAGGGCAATATCCGCCTCGTCACGCACCTCGACGTCGACCGCCAGGATGTCGATCGTTTCGTCGGCACCGTAAAAGAGTTCTTCACGGCTGCGGCGAAGGCGGCGTGAAGGGCAGGGGCGAGGGCCGAGGGACGAGGGGGAGCAAG
>CAYODB010000058.1:0-18154 GCA_964402495.1 uncultured Bordetella sp. | reverse complement strand
CGGCCCCCTGGACGCTACCGTCGTGTTGTCACGCTACATCGCATCGCTGGGCATATATCCCGCGGTGGATCCGCTCGATTCCACCTCGCGCCAGGTCGACCCCAACGTCATCGGCGAAGAGCATTACGGCACGACACGCGCGGTCCAGGCGACCTTGCAGCGCTACAAGGAACTGCGCGACATCATCGCGATCCTGGGCATGGACGAACTGTCGCCGGAAGACAAGCTGGCCGTATCCCGCGCGCGCAAGATACAGCGTTTCCTGTCGCAGCCTTTCCACGTCGCCGAAGTGTTCACCGGTTCACCCGGCAAGTTCGTGCCGCTGAAGGAAACCATAAAGGGCTTCAAGATGATCGTCAACGGCGAGTGCGATGCGCTGCCGGAACAGGCCTTCTACATGGTGGGTGGCATCGAAGAAGTGTTCGAGAAGGCAAAGACGCTGAAGTAAGCAAAGGGCATCATGGCCAATACCATTCATGTAGACGTCGTCAGCGCCGAGGAGCAGATTTTCTCGGGTGAGGCGGAATTTGTCGTGCTGCCGGGGGAAGCCGGCGAGCTCGGCATCTATCCGCGACACACGCCGCTGATCACGCGCATCAAGCCGGGCGCGGTGCGCATCAAGCCTGCGGGCGGCGGCGAGGAGAACCTGATTTTCGTCGCGGGCGGGATCCTCGAAGTTCAGCCGGCCATGGTGACGGTGCTCGCCGATACCGCGATCCGCGGCAAGGACCTCGACGAAGCCAAGGCATTGGATGCGCAGAGGCGCGCCGAGGAAGCCCTGCGCAACGCCACGGACAAGCAGGAAATAGCGACGCTGCAAGCGGAGTTTGCAATGATGGCCGCGCAGCTCGCGGCGATCCGCAAGCTGCGCGGAAAATAAGCGGCTGCAGACGGATGATGAAAAGAGCGGCCTCGAGCCGCTTTTTTTCTGTCTGCCGGCGGTTTGTTTGACAACCCGCAATCCACTCAATAACCTCACAGTTGCCCTGCGGAATTTTCTCTCCCGCTCCTGAATCACCTTTCGTATCGAGGCCCGCAATGCCGCTGCGCCCTGCAATTCTGTTTGTCTCACTGCTGCTGCTGGCGTTTCCTGCCGCGGCGAAAGATACCGTCAGGATTGCATTCATCGGGCCGCTTACCGGCGGCGTATCGGCCAACGGCATCGGCGGCCGCAACTCTGCTGATCTCGCAGTGCGCGTACGCAACGCCGATTCTACGACGAAGTACGAATACGAACTTGTCGTGCTCGACGATGAGTGCAAGCCGAACATCGGCGTACAGGTTGCGACCAAGGCCGCAGCCGACCGCAAGGTCATCGCCGGCGTCACACACTATTGCTCGGCGGTGGCCATGGGTACCGTCGATGTCTATCACAGGTTCGGCTTGCCTGTGATCGTATGGGGGGCGGTGCTGCCGGACGTGACCTACGCACACGACTATGACGAAGTGCACCGGGTCAACGGCACCATGATCAACCAGAACGAGGTCGCGGCGACATTCATGGCCGGGCTCAAGTACAAAAGGTGGGTGATCATTCACGACACCACCGATTACGGCAAAGGCCACAACAAGTACTTTTCCGAGGACATAGCCCGACTGGGCGGAACCGTCCTTGGCACCTTCGGCGTGACAGCAGATCAGCAGGATTTCAACGCCGAGCTGACCAAGATCAAGGAGCTCAAGCCGGAAGTCATTTACTTCGGCGGATTGACGCCCATCGGGGTGCGTATCCGCTCGCAGATGGAAAAGCTCGGCATCAGGGCGGTGTTCCAGGGCACCTCGGGCATCGTCTCCGACGCATTCATCGAAGGCCTGGGCCCGCTTGCCGAGGGCGCGTTGGCTTTTCGCGAAGGCGCGCCCGTGGAGAAACTGCCCGGCGGAAAGATTTTCCTGGAGCAATACCAGAAACAGAAGTACGCGGATCCCCCCGAAGCCTACGGCGCGTTTGCCTACGCCGCCGCCAGCCTCATCATCGATGCGGTCGAAAAGGTGGGCCCGGACCGCAAGAAGGTGAGGGCCGAACTCAACGGCACCCGCGATCACCAGTCCATCGTCGGCACGGTCACGTTCGACGACCACGGCCAGAATATCGTGCCGCTGATTACCAAGTTCGTCGTCCAGGACGGCAAATGGGCAGTCTGGGAAGACAGCGAGTACGCGAAGGGCAAGCGCAAGCTGCCCAGGCCCTGAGCGACCGCGTCTGCTTCGATGGATTTCGGACTCGCAGGCCAATACATTCTGAATGGCCTGATGCTTGGCGTCATCTATGCGATGGTCGCAGTCGGCTTCACGCTCTTCTTCGGCGTGCTCGACGTGATCAAGTTTTCGCACGGCGACGTGGTGATGGTTGGCGCCTTTGTTGCATTGGCCACCTTCCTCGGCCTGCAGAATCTAGGGGTAACCTCGATCATCGCTCTGCTGCTCGCCGTTAGCGTCGCCGCCCTCGCGGCAACGGCTCTGCTCGGCGCCCTCATTGCGCGCTTCCTGGTCCTGCCCCTGCGCGAAAGCCCGCCGCTCAATACGCTGCTGATCACGCTCATGCTCGGCCTGGCGTTGCGCGAAGCGGTGCGCTTGTTCTATCCCAACGGTTCCAATCCCAAACCGTTCCCGTCGTTGCTGCCGACCGATTCCTACGCCATCGGTAATTTCACCCTGCGGGCGGACAGCATGATTCTGTTGGCCGCCGGCATTGGTGCCATCGTCCTGGTACACCTGCTCATAAACCGCACCAGGCTGGGACTGGCAATCCGGGCGGTTGCGCAGGATCCGGAAACCGCCCGCGTCATGGGGGTCAATTTCGAACAGGTGGTAATGATTACGTTCGCGCTGGGCTCCGCGCTTGCCGCGCTTGCGGGCGTGACCAACGGCCTTTATTACAACGAGATCAATTTCGGCATGGGCCTGCTGCTGGGTGTCATCGGGTTTTCGGCGGCGGTGGCCGGCGGGCTTGGCAACATCTATGGCGCCATCCTTGGCGGATTCCTGTTTGCCGGACTGCAGACCATCGGCGCGGTGTGGTTCTCCGTCCCCGCCTACAAGGATGTCTTTGCCTTCGCGGCGGTGATTCTCCTGATGGCCTGGAAACCCACCGGCCTGATTGCCGAAAGAACGGCAGAACGCGTGTAGCGCATGGGCGAACGAACCAGAAACCTGATTTCCGTCGCGCTGGGCCTGGCGATGCTGACGGGCTTCACCATCCTGTTCCTGGAAATCGAGCGCCAATGGGAGATTGCGGCACTTGCCGTTGCCGCAATCATCGGGCTGATCGTATTCCGCAGGTTCGGCGCCACGGACCGTGTCGAAGGGGCTGCGGTGGCTCATCCTTGCAGCGCGATCATCCTCGCCTTACTGGCCACTGCAACAGTCGCCGCAGTGCTCTACGACGCCCACTTCGCGCTGCTGATGCTGGCCACCGTGGCGCTTTACGTGACCGTCTGCCTCGGCCTGACCATCCAGTTCGGTTACGCCGGCATCGTCAACTTCGCCGGAGCGGCCTTCTTCGGAATCGGTTGTTATGCAACGGCGGTTCTGGCCACGCACACCGGGATTCCGCACCTGCTGATCATCCTGCTGAGCGGCCTTGCCGCAGCCCTGATCGGCTCGATTCTCATTCTTCCGATTCTGCGCACGCGCGGCCACTATGTCGCACTGATCACCATTGCATTCGGCATCCTGTTCAAGACTTTCCTGGAAGTGAACGATACGCTCGGCGGTCCGCAGGGACTCAAGGTGCCGCCGATGATCCTGTTCGGCAGGTCATTCAACGACCCGATCCGCATCGGCGAAAACATCGAAGCGTCGTTCTATCTGAACTACGTCCTCCTGGCCGTTGCGCTTGCGGTGTTCGCCTATGTGATGGTCCGGCGGCTGGAAAAATCCTGGATAGGACTTTCGTTCGACGCCGTCAGGCTGGATGAGACCGCGGCCTCGGTATTCGGCATCGGCGTCGCCCGCTGGAAAATCTTCGCGTTCACGCTGGGAAATCTGCTCGCCGGCATGGCCGGCGCCGTGTACGCGATGATGACGGGGTTCATTGCGCCGACTAGTTTCACGTTCGGTGATTCGCTGATTCTGGTTTCGATCGTGATCCTCGGCGGACTGGGCAACGCACTCGGGGTGATTCCCGCCGCGCTCCTGCTGCTGGTGCTTCCGGAAAAACTGCAGATGATCCAGGAGTACCGGTTTCTGCTTTATTCGCTGCTCGTCATCGCGATCCTGTTGTTCCGCCCGCAGGGATTGCTGCCCCGCCGGTTGCGGGCCTATTTCGGGGAGCGCAGGCCCGCATGAGCGCTACCGTTCTTGTCGCAGAAGGTCTCACCGTTCGATTCGGCGGCCTTACCGCCCTTAACGCACTCGACCTGAAGCTCGATGCTGGTGAGATCCTGGGATTGATCGGGCCGAACGGCTCCGGCAAGACCACGTTCTTCAACGCCCTCAGCGGCCTTTACAAGCCCGCAGCTGGCAGCGTCAAGGTCGACGGGCGCGACATAACCGGCGCATCCCCGCAGCAGGTGTGCGATGCAGGCGTGGCGCGAACCTTTCAGCGGTCGCGCCTGTGCCTGCCGTTGTCGGTATTCGACAACCTGATGATCGGCAACCATCGCAATCTCGATCTCGGCATCTGGACTAACCTGATCCGGCGGACCCGGCTGCGGCAGCAATACGAAGAGAACGTAGTGACGGCGCGGAAACTACTGGCGACCTTCAGCAAACCCCTGTCCTACCGTCTGTCCGATCCCGTCGAGGCCCTGCCGATGATCGATCGCCGGCGCGTCGAAATCTGCCGTGCGTTGATCGGCAGGCCGCGCATCCTGCTGCTCGACGAGCCGTCGGCGGGCATGACGCATGACGAAACCGGTGAGCTGATGGACGACCTGCTCGCCGCGCGTGCGCAGCTTCCCATGCTGTCCGTGATCCTCATCGAACACGAGATGAACCTGATCGAGCGCGTGACGCAGCGTTGTGCCGTTCTCAACTACGGCGAGAAAATTTGCGAGGGCACCTTCCGCGATGTGGCGGCCGATGAACGGGTGCGCAAGGCCTATCTGGGGGAAGACTGAATGACCGCTACGCTGGCGCTGGAGGGCGTGTACACGGCTTACGACAAGGCCGACGTGCTCCATGGCGTTTCCCTGCTGGTCGAACCCGGAAAGATCACCTGCATCCTGGGTGCCAATGGCGCCGGCAAGACCACGCTGATCCGTTCCATCCTGTCCCTCACGCCACCGCGCAGCGGCCTCATCCTGCACGATGGTTCCGACATCACCGGACTGCCCACGCATCAGATCGTGCGCCGCGGCATTGCCTGCATTCCGGAAGGCCGGCGCGTGTTTCCGCGCATGACCGTTCGCGACAATTTGCGAATGGGGGCATATCGCGAAGCAGACTCGTCGACTCTCGACCAGAGGATGGCCGGCGTCTTCGAGATCTTCCCCCGGCTCCGGGAGCGCATCGGCCAGCTTGGGGGTACCATGTCCGGAGGCGAGCAGGCCATGCTGTCCATCGGCCGCGGACTGATGGCAGCGCCATCGCTGCTCATCGTCGATGAGCCTTCCCTTGGCCTGTCGCCGCTTTACGTGAAGGAAAATTTCAACGTGATCCGCCGCGTCAACGAAACCGGAGTGACGGTGCTTCTGGTGGAACAGAACGTCCGCCAGACACTGGCAATCGCACACGCCGGCTACGTCCTGTCGCAAGGACGCGTCGTGGCGGCCGGTCCGGCAGCCGACCTGCGCGAAAATCCACAAGTGCGGGCAGCCTATTTCGGACGCCAGCAGGAAAACTGAAGGAGAAGGGTGTGGCAGCAGGCATCGACGCAATCGAACTGAGCAGGCAGCTGGTGCGCATGAACACCGTCAACCCGCCGGGGGCGGAGGAATTATGTGCGCGGCACGTGGGCGGCCTGCTGGAAAAGGCCGGCTTTGCGGTGAAGTACCACGAGTTCTCTCCGGGCCGTTCCAGCCTGGTGGCGACGATCGGCGGCTCTTCCGCCAAGGCGCCGCTGTGCTTCACCGGGCACATCGATACGGTCCCGCTGGGTGCGGCGAAATGGAAAATGGATCCGTTTGCGGCCGATACCGACGCCGGCCGGATGTATGGCCGTGGCATCAGCGACATGAAATCCGGCGTTGCCGCCTTCGTCGTGTCCTCAATCAATCTCGCCGACAAACTCGAACGCACTGCGGGACTCGAGCTGGTCATCACGGCCGGTGAGGAAACCGGTTGCCAGGGCGCTTTTCACCTCAGCCAGAAGTCCGGCGCCTTGGGCCGGGCTGGCGCGGTGGTGGTGGCCGAACCCAGTTCCAACTATCCGTTTGTCGGCCACAAGGGTGCATTCTGGATGTACGCGCGCACGCGAGGCGTGACCGCCCACGGCTCCATGCCGGAGAAAGGTGTCAATGCGGTATTCAAGGCGGCGCGCGCACTGGCGGTGCTGGAGAAATTCCGTTTCGACAATCCGCCGCATCCGCTGATGGGGCAGGCGACACTGAACGTCGGTACGATCCACGGCGGGCTCAACATCAACTCTGTGCCCGATGAAGCCGTCATAACCGTGGACATTCGCACCGTGCCAACCGTGAACCATGCGAAGCTGAGGATGGAGTTGCAGAAGCAGCTTGGCAGCGAAGTTGAGCTGGAAACCATCCTTGACCTGGAGAGCGTGTACACGGAACCCGAACATGCCTGGATGCAGGAAGTGTTCGATGTGATGCAGCCCTACCTCGGCGGCCGGCCGGAGCCGCGCGTCGCCACTTATTTCACGGATGCCGCCGCGCTCAATGTGGCGTACAGAATGCCACCGACGGTCATCCTCGGTCCGGGAGAGGCGCAGATGGCACACCAGACCGACGAATACTGCGTGGTTGAGCGAATCGGAGAGGCCGCAGCGGCCTACGAGGAGATCACCCGCCGCTGGTGCGGGCTCTGACCGGAACCCATCGCGTGCCTGCACCTGTGGATTCCTATTCCGGAAGCGGCGCCCTGCAGCGGATTGAGGGACTGCTCGACCCGGGCTCGTTCGTTCGCACGCCCTCGACCCCGCAGGGTTCGCTTTGTACGGGTAATGGCCTGCTCGGCGGCAAACCGGTGGTGATTGCGGCAACCGATCGTGACGTCGCCGGTGGTTCATTCGGTGTTGCCGAATCCCACGCGCTGGCTGAGCTCATGAGGCAAGGCCAGGCCGCCAACCTGCCTTTCATACTTTGCCTGGATTCGGCGGGCGCGCGCCTCGATGAAGGCCTGCCCGCGCTCGGCGCTTTCCGGCAACTCTATCGCCAGGTTCTCGATCTGCGTCTTGCGGGTGCGCCGATGCTGGCCTTGCTGGGCCGTGATTGTTTCGGCGGCGCGAGCATGCTGGCCGCTACATGCGGGCAGCGCGTCTATGCGATGGGATCGCGCCTGGCGATGTCGGGGCCGGCGGTAATCCAGGCGCTCGGCGGGCGCAATGAACTCGATGCGTCGGACGGGCAGGCGGTCAATGCCCTGATGGGAGGTACCGCGCGCGCGGCAATGGAGTCCGCGGGCCGCCTGAACGAAGACACGGTTTACGCATTTCGCCAGGCTGCCCTGGATTGGCTGGCGCGGCCTGGCGCCCCCCCGGATCTGCGGGAACAGCACAACCGCTTGGGGGCGCGCCTGCTCACTCACGACATGGCGCCGTTGCCTGCAGCGAAAACGCCCCGGCTCCCGGAGACTTTTCTCGAACTGGTGCCGGCGACTTTCGAAGCGCGCGAAACGGACGGCGCAATGACCGGACGCATCCTGCCGACCGCGCCCAACAGTTACTTTGGCTTCGTCGGTGGCGCGCCTGTCGGCGCGCTTGCGGCCTGGACGCTCGCGGGAGAATGCATGCAGTTCGCCGATGCCCACCCTGGAGATTCGCTTACGCTGCTGCTCGATTCCCCCGGACAGGCGCCGACTTTCCGCGACGAGCGCATGCTGCTGTCGGAGTACGTTGCCCACCTGGCGCTTGTACTGTCCAGCATTCGCGAAGCCGGACACCGGCTTACGTTGCAGGTCCTCGGCAATGCGGCCGGCGGGATCTACGTCGCGCTGGCGGCGCCGGCAGCGCGCGTCGTCGCGTTACCCGGCGCCAGCGTACAGATCCTTCCCCCGGCGGCGATTGCGCGCGTGCTGAGAAGGCAAAGTCCGCAGACCAGCATCGACGACTACCTTCAATCCGGCGTCATCGACGCCCTGGTCTAGCGCATGAATGCAAATTTCTATGCGGCCATCGAAGCTGCCGGACACAACCGCGGCAGCAGCGTACTACTCGAAACCGACGACGGCAGAGTCTTCAGCCGCGCCGACGCCGCCGGCGAGTGCGCACGCCTTGCCAACCTGTTGCTGTCCCTCGGCGCAAAGCGCGGCGACCGTGTCGCGGTGCAGGCCGAGAAGTCGCCGCAATCCCTGTTCCTCTACCTGGCCTGCCTGCGCTCGGGGCTGGTCTATGTGCCGCTAAACACCGCCTATCAGCGCGACGAGCTGTCCCATTTCATCGGAGACGCCGAACCACGGGTGATCGTATGCCATCCCGGGTCAGTCGAAACCATGCAGGAACTCTCGGCGGGCCGGGCCCAGGTTCTGTCCCTCGATGAAAACGGCGAGGGCAGCCTGGTACAGTCCGCGGCTGGACAGGCGCCGGAATTCCCAACGGTCGAAATGCAGGCGGACGATCTGGCGGTCATCATCTATACCTCCGGAACCACCGGCCGTTCCAAGGGTGCCATGGTCACGCATCGCAATCTTGAATCGAATGCGCGAACCCTGGTGGCGTACTGGGATTTCAGCGAAAGGGATGCGCTGCTGCATGCCCTGCCGATTTTCCATGTGCACGGACTGTTCGTCGCCAATCACTGCGCGCTGCTGTCGGGGGCAAAGCTGCTGTGGCATCGCAAGTTCGACGCGCAGCAGGTGCTGCGCGATCTGCCGCGTGCCACGGTGATGATGGGTGTGCCAACGTTCTACACGCGGCTGCTCGCCGAAAGGGGTTTCACGCGGGAACTGGCAAAGGGGATCAGGCTGTTTGTTTCCGGCTCCGCGCCATTACTTGCGGATACTTTCGGCGAGTTTCGGGCGCGCACGGAACAACCCATTCTCGAGCGCTATGGCATGTCCGAAACCGGCATGATCAGCTCCAATCCCCTGAACGGCGAGCGCCGCCCGGGCAGCGTTGGATTTCCGCTGCCGGGCGTATCGGTGAGGATCGCCGGGGATCAGGACCGGATTCTGCCACCGGGGGAGATCGGGGGCATCCAGGTCAAGGGCGAGAATGTGTTCAGCGGCTACTGGCGCATGCCGGAAAAAACCCGCGACGAATTCACCGCGGACGGTTGGTTCCGAACCGGCGACATTGGCCTGATTGATGGCGACGGCTATCTTTCCATCGTTGGCCGCGCCAAGGACCTGATCATCAGCGGCGGCTTCAACGTATATCCCAAGGAGATCGAGCTGGCGCTGAATGCGCTCCCTGGCGTGGCCGAATCGGCGGTTATCGGGGTGCCGCATCCCGATTTCGGCGAGGCGGTGACCGCGGTAGTCGTAGCGCGCAAGGGCTCGCAACTGGACCCGGCGGAAATTATTGCGGAGCTGAGGAAGAACCTGGCGAACTTCAAGGTGCCCAAGCAGGTGTACCTTGTCGACGACCTGCCGCGAAATGCCATGGGCAAGGTGCAGAAAGCGGAGCTCCGCGGGCGCTACCGCGACATCCGAGGAGACCTGCATGCGCTGGCAAAGCGGAAGGCGTAGCGAAAATATCGACGACAGGCGCGGTATGCGCATGCCGGGCGGCATTGCCGGCGGCGGTATTGGCGTGGTCGTGATCGCGCTGATTGCCATGTTTTTCGGCGTGGACCCCCGTGTGATCCTGCAGGACGCGGGGCCGCCATCTTCGCAGAGCGGCGCTGCGGTCGATCCGGCGCAGGACGGCATCAAGGATTTCGTTGCCGTCGTGCTCGCCGATACCGAGGATACCTGGGGCGAAATCTTCCGGCGCGGCGGTGCCCAATACCAGGTGCCCACGCTGGTACTTTTCTCCGGCGCCGTGCAATCGGCTTGCGGCTTCGCGCAATCCGCCGTTGGCCCGTTCTATTGCTCCGGCGACCAGAAAGTCTATCTCGACCTCGACTTCTTCCAGACCCTGGACAAACGCCTCGGCGCATCGGGCGATTTCGCGCAAGCCTACGTCGTCGCCCATGAAATCGGCCATCATGTGCAGAACCTGCTGGGGATTACAGGCAAAGTTGCCCAGGCAGCCCGGTCCGGCCCGGAGCAGGGCAATCGGCTGTCAGTGCGCCAGGAATTACAGGCGGATTGTTTTGCGGGCATCTGGGCCAATCACGCGAATCGTTCGCGGCAGGTGCTGGAAGCCGGCGACATCGAAGAAGGATTGAACGCTGCATCGGCGATCGGCGACGACCGGCTGCAGACGCAGGCGCGTGGCCATGTCGCGCCGGAGAGCTTCACGCACGGCAGCTCGGAGCAGCGGGTTCGCTGGTTCAGGCGCGGATTGGAGGCCGGCGAGCTGTCTGCTTGCGATACATTCAAAGTGGGAAAACTCTAGCTCCGGAGCTGGCAGAGGATGAATACCGTGCAAGACCCCGACGTGCTCGAGCGGATCAGTGACCGGATAGGTCGCGATGGCTGGGTTGCGATTCCATCATTCATTGTCCCCGGAATGGTCGCGGCTCTCGGCGAGGAATGCGCCCGGCTGGCCGCCCAGGGTTCGTTTCATGACGCCGCGATCGGCAGCGGCGCTGACCGCCAGATTGCCGGAGATGTTCGTGCCGACCAGATCCTCTGGCTGGAACAGTCGGGCAGCAGTGAAGCGCAAAAGGAATGCCTGGATCGCTTCGAAGAAATGCGCCTGAAACTGAACCGGGAACTGCAGCTCGGCCTGTTCGAGTTCGAATGTCACTTCGCCCGATACACGCCCGGCGCTTTCTACCGCAAACACCTCGACCAGTTCAGCAGGGACTCAAGGCGACGCCTCTCAAGCATCCTTTACCTCAATTCGAACTGGCGAAGCGAAGACGGCGGCGAACTGCGCCTTTACCTCGAGCGAAAGCCGGTGTCCGGGTATGTGGATATAAGGCCGGACGGCGGGACGCTGGTTCTGTTCCTCAGCGATCGTTTTCCGCACGAAGTCCTGCCGGCAAAGCGCGAGCGCCTTAGCCTGACCGGCTGGTTCAAGACGCGCGGCTGATTCTCAGAACAGGGTCCATAGCATCCTGGTCGCCAGGATGAAAAGGATCACCGCGAATATTTTCTTCAGGCGGGAAACCGGCAGGGTGTGCGCCATCTTCGCGCCCCAGGGCACGGTGACCAGCGTGCCGATCACGATTCCGATCAGTGCCGGCAGATAGACATAGCCCACGCTGAAAGGCGGCAGGTGATCCTTGCCCAGGCCTGTGACGATGAAGCCGATGGTTCCTGCGAGGGCGATGGGCAGACCCAACGCGGCCGAGGTGCCGATCGCGTTGCGCATTGGCACGTTGCACATCGACATGAGCGGGATGGTCATGATTCCGCCGCCGACGCCGACCAGCGCCGACAGGACTCCAATGAGCACCGATGCTAGATTCAAACCCAGCCGGCCTGGCAACTGCCGCGAGGGCTTCGGCTTGGCGTTGACGAACATCTGCATGGCCGAGTAGTAGACGAAGATCACAAAGAATATCGCCAGGTATTTCGATTTCAGCTGATCGGCGACAAGGGTCCCGAGCAGCGTGCCGACGATGAGCCCGGGGACCGCCGCCCGCACGATGTCCCAGCGCACCGCCCCATGCTTGTGGTGTGCGAGCAAGCTGGAAATCGAGGTAAAAACAATGCTGGTGATCGAGGTGCCGAGGGCGATGTGCAGGATGCGGTCTTCGGGGAAGCCCTGCACCGTGAACAGGTAGACCATCAGCGTGACCAGGATGAGGCCGCCGCCGATGCCGAGCAGCCCGGCAAAAAAACCGACGAACAGACCCATCAGCAGATAAACGATCCACCACTCCATCGCCGGCCTGCTACAGGATTCCCAGGATGAAATCCCACTCGCGTGGTTCCACCGGCGTGATGGACAGGCGGTTGCCGCGTTTCAGTATCACCATGGAGGCGAGTTGTGGGTGCGAGCGCAATTCCTGCAGGCCGACCAGCCGGGTTTTCTTCACGAGCTTGACGTCGACGTTGAACCAGCGCGGCAGGTCGCGGCTTGCCTTGGGGTCGAAGTACTTGCCCTTGCGGTCGAACTGGGTTTCATCCGGATAGGCCAGGCGCGATACCTGCACGATTCCGGCAATGCCGGGCTCCGGGCAGCTCGAGTGATAGAAAAACGCCCGGTCGCCGAGTTTCATCTGGTCGCGCATGAAATTGCGCGCTTGGTAATTGCGCACGCCCCACCATGCGGCGGTCTTGTACGGCTCGGCGGCAAGATGCTCTACTCCGAAAACATCCGGCTCGGATTTCAGCAGCCAGTGGTTCATGTTCGCAGGAAGGAAGTCGGTGAAGCCGGAACTCTAGCGGATTGTCGCGCGGGCGCAAAACGCGGCGGTGCGCGCAAATTAAAAAAGCGGCATCGCCGCTTTTGTTCTTCCGTATGGGGAGCCCCCCGCGCGTGCCGTCAGGCCGTCATCTTGAACCTAGGGTCCAAGGTGGTCGCTTTCCGAGCACATCAGGCGCTTCCGCATCGGGACGCGCACAACAGCGCTGCATTAGGCCGCAACCAAGAGAAGTAACATTGGTTCAAAGAATTAAAGCCTGACAACAACGCAGGGGACATTGACCGTCTTCAGAACAACTCGTCCTGGCCTTCGATGGCCTGGTCTATCGTTGCCTGCATGCGATTAATTCTACGCTTAAACTCCCCCACGTCAAATCCGCCGGCCGTGCGCGTGGAAAGGTGCTCGTGCGTGATATTCAGCGCGGCCATGATCGCAATGCGCTCGACGCCTATCACTTTCCCGGTGTCGCGGATTTCCTTCATTCTGCTGTTGAGGAATTCAACGGCTTTGAGCAGATCCTTCTGTTCCTCTTCCGTGCACGAGACGCGGAATTCGCGGCCCATGATGCTCACGTCGAGACCTTTGGTTTCCTTGATCATTCGGCAGCGTCGGGAATCTGGTTGAGCAGCGACTCGAGGCGGGTCCGGGCGGTATTCACTTTTTCCGCAAGCAGCTTGTTCTCGGTATGGGCCGATGCCAGCTGCTGCCGCAGCAGGGTGTTGTCCCCGCGCAGTTTCTGGCACAGCTTGGCCAGTTGCGCGATCTTCTCATCAAGGGAATTGAGCTCGGCATCCATAAGATACTATAAAGATGAAAATCCAGCAAAGTCAACTGCTAACGGGTTTATTTGAATGTATTTTAATACATCGTGCTCGCTGGTGGGCCTTGCTCAACTGGCCCCGGCTAACCAGTTTGGTGCCGGCGGCCCTTGAGATAGAATTCCGCCACGTTCTCGGGTGCCCGACCGGATTGTCCGGACGGGTCAAACGGGAAACAGGTGCGCTCGCGCCGGATTAACGTCCGTCGCCGCAATTCCTGTGCTGCCCCCGCAACGGTAAGCGACTTCAGGGGCGTGTCATCAGGCCACTGTGAGGTGATCCGGGATGGTTTTCCGGAAAGCCCCATGGGAAGGCGACACGCCCGGTTCGCAAGCCCGGATACCGGCCCGACGATCGCGAACGGAGTTTCCGCGAGGGGCGGGCATCCGGAACCGGATCGCACCGGCATTCCGAACACGACCCTTGCGAAAACTCCCTGTCATCAATCACCGCACGCGGCGGGCGTGCATTTCAGGGAGAAAAACCAATGAAGGCCCTCTTGCCGGCGATCCTCGCCGGTTGCGTTGTCGTCAGTACGTCTTTCGCGCAGGACACTACCAATCTGATTACCGAGGAAGTCGTGGTGACCGCCACGCGGTTCGAAGACGGCTATGCCGACAAGCCTGTCAGCGTGAGCGTAATTTCGTCGGAGCAGATCCGGCGCTCTCCGGCCCGGACGGTGCCGGAACTCCTGGTGTCGCAAGCTGGCCTCGGAGGCAGGGACCTGTTTGGCAACAATGGCGCCCAGGCCACCGTGGATATGCGGGGCTTTGGCGCTGCCGCGGCCCAGAATACGCTGATCCTGGTCGATGGCCGCCGGCAGAACGACATCGATTTTTCCGGCGTGCAGTGGTCCGCGATTCCGCTCGATTTCATCGAGCGCATCGAGATCCTGCGCGGCAGCGGTGCCGTCCTGTATGGCGACGGGGCGGTGTCCGGGGTCATCAACATCATTACCCGCAAGCCGGGGAACGACGGAAACCGGGCATCCATCACCTTCGGGGCGGCAAGCTACGATACCTATACCGCGCGGGTCGAAGGCGACCTTGCGGGAGAAAGCGTCGGCTTGCGAGTCGGTGGATCCTGGTTCGATTCGCACGGTTATCGCGACAACAATGAGAACACCCAGTCCGCGGCGTTTGCCGACGCCAGGTGGGGCGGTGACAAGAACGACTTCTCGCTCCGGTTCGCCGGGGCCCGGCAGGATCTCCGGCTGCCGGGTGGGCGGGCCGTCCAGCCGAGCATAGGCGAGAATCTGTTGGAAACAGATCGCCGTGGAGCCACCACGCCCAAGGACTACGCGACGCGCGGCGACGGTTCCCTGCAGTTCGACTGGACGCGCGCTGCCGGGAGCGTCACGTCGATAGTGGGGCTCTCGTATCGCCGCAAGGAGCAGACTTCCTATTTCGATTTCAGTGGTTTTCCGGATTACCGCGAAGTCGATCTCGATGTCTTCGCGGTGACGCCGCGGTTGCGTTTCGATCATTCGCAATCGGCCCTGCCCGGCAGCCTGGTGGTGGGATTCGACTGGTATGTCTGGGACTATCGTCTGGACCAGTCCAGTTCGGTGGCCACGATCGGGCAGCCCATACACAGGGTGGACGCGCAGCAGGAGAATCGCGCCGTCTATTTCCTGGAGACCCTTACCCTCACACCCAGGACGACGGTCACGGCGGGTGCCAGGCTCGAGTGGTTCAGCATCGATGCAACGGATACGTTCGATTCGACGGCACGCAATCCCTCCTTCATCAATGGCGGATCGCCGCAGGGTGAGCAGAACGAGCAGCAGCATGCACTCGAACTCGGCGTGCGCCAGGGACTGAACGACAACTGGTCGGCCTATGTCCGGGGGTCGCGGGCATTCCGCTTTGCCACGGTGGATGAACTGTACGAGGGCTCGGCAAGTTTCGCGCAGGAATTCCAGTTCCTGCGTCCGCAAACTTCGGAAACTTATGAGCTGGGGCTGGATTGGCGTCACCAGTCCTCCAGGGCCAGGATCGGTGTATTCCAGACGGACTTGAAGGACGAGATTCATCTGGATCCCTTCTCCTTTGGTACGGGCAACACCAACCTGCCCGCTTCACGAAGGCAGGGGATCGAGGCCGAGTTCGGTACCCGGCCCACGGCGCGCATCGACCTGCGTCTGGCCTATACCTATACCGAAGCGGAGTTCAAGGAAGGCACCATCGATGGCGGCACCACCAGCGTCGCGGGCAAAACGGTTCCACTGGTCGCGCGCAACCGGGCGAGCATGAGCGCAGCCTTCAGTTTGACAGATCAACTGCATCTCGACGGCCTGTGGAGTTACGTCGGCAGCCAGTTCATGGAAAACGACGAGGAGAACGAGTTCGGCACGAAGATCCCGTCCTACAGCACAACAGACTTGCGCCTGGCCTACGAAATGCGCAGGGCCAGCCTTTCCCTGACCGTGAACAACCTGTTCGATGACGAGTACTACAACTACGCAGTGACCAGCATCTTTACTCCGGGTCGCTTCAGCGCCTATCCGTTGCCCGGGCGGAGCGCATTTCTCGCACTAAAGCTGATGTTCGGCGACTGAGGCCGTTCTGGCCGGCAAGGCGGCGGTCCCGGCTTGACGGGATCCCCGCCCGCCTGCGCCGGTCCGGCATCTGTTTCAAAATATGACGGACGCTTGCCGGACTTGGCGTCCGGGCGTACGCTGAACCAAGATTTGCTGTCTTTCCAGACCGGGACCCCACAATAAAGGAGAGCGTCATGCCGTACCGCGGACTTCGAGTTTCGGGTAGTTGTTTGGTGGCGGCGATCGCCGCCACAGCGTTGTGCGCCTCGCCGGCCTTTGCCAGGCAAGACAAAGTCGGCAAAGGGGAAGGTGCCGTGGATATCGTCGCCTGGCCGGGCTATATCGAGCGCGGCGAAACCGACAAGGGATTCGACTGGGTTACGGATTTCGAAAAGAAGACCGGCTGCAAGGTCAGGGTGAAGACTGCCGGCACCTCGGACGAAATGGTGGCGCTCATGAACGAGGGCGGTTTCGACCTCGTGACGGCTTCGGGTGACGCCAGCATGCGGCTGATTTCCGGCAAGCGCGTCCAGGAAGTCAATATCAGCCTGATTCCCAGCTACAAGAACATCGACCCCCGGCTGCAGAAGGCGCCGTGGCATTACGTCGGCAGCAAGCATTACGGCGTGCCCTACCAGTGGGGTTACAACGTCCTTGCGTACAACACCAAGGCTTTCAAGAGTCCGCCTCAGAGCTGGGAAGTGGTGTTCAAGGAAACCACGCTCGACGACGGCAAGTCCAACAAGGGCCGGGTGCAGGCGTTCGACGGACCAATCTACATCGCCGACGCGGCGCTTTACCTGATGCATGCGCAGCCGGACCTCGGCATCAAGAATCCGTACGAACTCGACGAGAAGCAGTACAAGGCGGCGCTGACCCTGTTGCGCGAACAGCGCAAGCTGGTGTCGCGCTACTGGCATGACGCCTTTGTCCAGATCGACGACTTCACCAACGAAGGCGTGGTGGCTTCATCCTCATGGGGCTTTCAGGTAAACCTGCTGCAGTCGAAGAAGGCGCCCATCTCCAGCATCGTGCCGAGGGAAGGCGCAACCGGCTGGGCCGATACGACCATGATGCACGCCGAAGCGCCGCACCCGAACTGCGCCTATATGTGGATGGAGCATTCGGTGAACAAGAAACTGCAGGGCGACCTTTCCGCATGGTTCGGCTCCGTGCCGGTAGTGCCTGAAGCCTGCAAGGGCAATGCGTTGTTGGGCGAGAAGGGATGCGAAACGAACGGCATCAAGGAATTCGATCGCATCTGGTTCTGGCGCACGCCCGTGGCTAACTGCGGCAGCGGCCGTACCTGCGTGCCCTACTACCGCTGGGTGACCGACTACATTGCCGTGCTGGGTGGCAGATAGCATCCGATAGACGAACGAACGGAACGGGCCGCCTGTGCGGCCCGTTCCTTTGCTGGTGTTCCTGCGCCCATGCAGCAGAAAAAAACGGCAGTCTGCTTCGACGGCGTCGCCCGCCATTTCGGTGAAGTGCACGCAGTCGACAACGTCAGCTTCGAGATCGGCGACGGCGAATTCTTTTCCATGCTGGGGCCGTCCGGTTCCGGCAAGACCACCTGCCTGCGTCTGATCGCCGGATTCGAACAGCCCGATGCCGGCCATATCGCCGTCCACGGCGTCAACGTGGACGGCGTGCCGCCCTACGAGCGCGACGTCAACACGGTGTTCCAGGACTACGCGTTGTTCCCGCACATGACCGTTTCCGAGAACGTGGAATACGGCCTGATGATCCGCAAGGTCGCGCCCGGGGAGCGTCGCCGGCAGTCCCGGGAAATGCTCGCCCTGGTGAAGCTCGAAGCCTTGGGCGACCGCAAACCGAACCAACTCTCCGGCGGCCAGCGCCAGCGCGTGGCGTTGGCGCGCGCGTTGATCAACCGGCCCGGCGTGCTGCTGCTCGACGAACCGCTTGGGGCGCTCGACCTGAAGTTGCGCGAACAGATGCAGGAAGAGCTGAAGGAAATCCAGCGCCAGGTCGGCATCACCTTCATCTACGTGACGCACGACCAAAGCGAGGCGCTCGCCATGTCGGACCGTATCGCCGTCTTCAATCTCGGTCGCATCGAACAGATCGGTGCGCCCGGCGAGATCTACGATCGGCCCGCGAGCGAGTTCGTCGCGGGCTTCGTCGGCGTCTCCAACCTGATCGACGCGGCGTCGGCCGAGCGCATCATCGGTCAGCGCCGGCCCTTCACCGTGCGGCCCGAGCGCATCCGTCTGCTGCCGGAGAACGCGGCGGTACCGGCCGATAGCTGCGCGGTCGGCGGCCGCATCGCGACCGTGCTCTTTCTC
>CAYODB010000057.1:0-18170 GCA_964402495.1 uncultured Bordetella sp. | reverse complement strand
AAAGACCGGGTTCCGAGGCAATGTTCAGATCAAGATTGCTGCTTTTGCCGGCAAATTAGTACCCATGAGCACCCAACAAACTACCCGCTTCACCAGCATCCATTCGGCTCTCGTCGTTATTGAACGGTGCGACAGGGTCCGGAGTTAGCGCGCATAACTGTCGCCCGATAACAAAGTTAGCTGGCATCCCAACACCGCCGCGTTACGGAGGTATCAAAGATGGCACATCGGATTTCAGTTCGGCACGTTGCATTACTATCGATCCTAATGGGATTGTTAACGCTCGTCGGCATCGCGTTTACGAAGGAGATACTGGACTATTCAATAGCCAAAACAAAAGTGCGCGCAAGGATGCCACCTCTATTCCTGCAACCTTCTTGCGCGTTACTGTTGCGCTTTGAAAAAAGTGACAGGTGGGAACGAAATGACGACGCTACAACCGCCTAACTTGGCGCTCAAATGGACGCGCGCACGCGCGCGCCGGTTAGCTCTGCGTTGAACGGCCGCTTTTGGGAAAGCCCATCAAGCCTCGCTAAGGCCGCAGTGGGTCGTTTGCGGCCCTTCGCCAAGGGCCGCCGCCATGGGCGGGAACGTGAAGCGCACCGCGAGCAACCGACCATGTCCTGCGGCTTGTGCCAGTCGTTCAGCGCGCGCTTGAGCGGAACGAACGTTGATCGCCTAGCGCTGCGAAACGCATTGCGAAACGTTTGTGAAAAGTGATTATGTTTTCAATCTACACAAACGCCGCTGCATCATCGGCGTGTGGTTGCTCAAACCGGGGTCATTCAAGTTGCTGTCTTCCCTGCGAAAAATGCTCGTAACCATTTGTACCAATGGCGCTTAATCCAATTTTCTTACTACACCGCGAGTGCAGACTTGACCATTCTTGCCCAGCCTTGTCAGGCGGTTTGGTATAGGTGGCGGTATAGGTTTACGCTCAGTTCGAGATCAAAAAAAATCGCGAAATGAAAAAACCGCCCCCACTGCTGACACCCCGCATTATCGCCGACCTGCGTTCGGGAGACGAGTGCGCCGATCCCGATTACCCGGGATTGCGGGTACGCCGCACGAATGCCGCACGGGGATCGCGCTGCCGCCGGATTAACACGGCGCGAACTGCAGGATGAAGTCATCCGACCCATGTTGAAACGTGCGCCGCGCGGCGGCACCTATCTGCTGTCGCGCATACGTTGCGCCTATGCCCACGCCGCGGAACAAGGGCGTATTCCCGATGACTTTGTGTTTCCGACGCTGGGTATCAAAGGCGCACCTCAGGTGCGCAGGAAGCGCGCTTTTACCGATGCCGAGCTCGCGACATTCATCCGGTGGCTGCCGCGCAGCCCCTACAGCCGCACCGTGCGCGATGCGCTGGCCCTGGTGCTGTTCACCGGCTGCCGCTCGGGCGAAGTGGTTGCTGCACTCTGGCGCGATATCGATCTTGAGCGTGCGGTTTGGACGATTCGCGAGACCAAGAACGGTGAGCCCCATGCCGTGATGCTTCCAGGCCGGGCCGTTGAGTTCGGTAAGCGCCATCTATGATCGGCATCGCTATGATGCCGAGGCACGGCTATGGCTGCAGAAATGGGCCGACTCTCTTGAGGCGCTGACTGTGAGCAACGTGGTGCCGCTGCGCGCAGCCTGACTAATACTGAATAGATCGGAATTGCCGTAGTAGGACTACGACAACATTATTTTTTCAAACGACGATGGTGGTCCGCATTGCTACGGCTTTATCCGCAGCAGCTCGGAAAGCCCGCGCCAATAGCCGTAAAGACGTTCACGTATGTTTTCCGGGAGACCGACTTCCCGAATGATTCCGGGCCACTCCTTGCGGGCGGTTGCCACCGTCTGCTTGACGACATCCAGCACGAATTTCGGCGGCGCTTCCATGCGGCGAGCCAACCGGTCGAAGTGCGCCTCGTCGATGGACTCGAAGCGTTTCTCCCCGCCCAGATTGAGCGCGAGGCTGTCGTTCTGGACATAGTGAATCGTCGATTCCAGGTCGTATGCCGGCGCCAACTGTGGTGTGATTTTGTCTCGATAGATCACTGACCAGTTCTTGAGGTGGGCGTCGCCGTTGCCGACGAGGATGTTGACGGCCAGACGCCGGACGAATTCGGCGATCTGCTCGAAGCGATTCGGAAAGAGATCGAAGATCAAGCGGCCGATCGTGTCGTAGTTCGTGGCCTTGTATTCCTGGTCGCCGTAGACGTTGAACACCTGCGCAAAGTCCTCGACATGGACGCGGCCTTCCGGGGTGCGGTCATAGCGTTTGATGGCGTAAGCCCAAGTTTCCCATTGCGGTATCGAGAGTCCGGCCAGGCCGCCCAGATCAACGTCATCGAGCTTCACCAATTTAACTTCAGGCGTCTGTATTCCGACAGCGGCCGCCAGCTGCATCATCGTGTACTCGTTCGCCGGGACGTTGGGATGGCTGGGGTGTGGTGGTTTCACGATCCATTCCTCGTTGCCATCTTCCAGCGTGAATCGCCCTCCGCGCTCGATCATCGAGAACTTGAGTTGTGATCCGCCCAGCGAGAATTTGATCGGTGTTTCGTCGGGTGCGGCGTGCGTGGTGCCCGGCCGGTAGTTGATGGCGGCCTGCGGCAGTTCATCTGCAGGTAACGCGCGAACCGCGCCTGGCAGGCTCGCGCCCAGCGCCATGAGGATGTCGAATTCATGATCGTGGTGGATCTTCAGGCGCTTGACCATGTATTCTCGCAGCACGCCTTCGGGCAGCAGGTTGCTGAAGAAGGGTGGCAGCTTCATCCGGCTCGAATAGATTTCGCGCAGACGGCGCTCGGTCGCTTCCTCGTCGCCCGGCGTGTTGAAGGACAAGCTCAGGGTCGGCCGGCCGGGCCCCAAGTCGATGTAGCTGTCATCGAAGGCGAAGAGGCTCTTGCCGTCCTGAAAGCCGGTGAGGTGGCCGACAGGTATTTCGCCCAGCAGTATCTTCAGGACGCGGGCATCAGCCATTCGATGGCTCCTCGTCGTCCTTCACCTGATAGCGGTCGAGCAGGGAAAGGGCGGGGGCTGAAGGTGCCGCGTCGCGTTTCGCCCTGAGAAGCGATTCAACCTTTGCCGCGTCCCCCCGCGGAACGGGCAAGAGCTCCACGTCCAGCGCCTTGGCGAGCTTCAAGAGAGTGGAAAGCGTGACGTCCCCCCCGCGCTCGAAGGTCGACACTTGCCGTTGCTGAATGCCGCTGCGGCGCGCAGCCTCCGCTTGCGACAGGCCCAAGGCAAGTCGGCGCGCCCGTATGGTTTCGTGGAGACTCGAATTCATGAAATGTATTATAAGGTATAGATATTGACTTGCAATACCGTTATATACATAAATAGTGCTCGGTTCATGTCTTGACCGCTATTGCGCCAAATAGAAGCGATATGCGCCACCTTCAATTGGCGCATTCGCGTGCGGGCTGAGCCCGTTCGAGCGCGCCAAGGGGATGGCGGCCTTTGCCCAGCCCTGGGAGACGAAGGACGCGCAGCGCCATTCGAAGTCCCATGACGACCTCGAACTCAAGAACTCAATGCCGGGCTGGAAGAATCTGGATTAGGCCCCTGGCGGGCGGACCCTGAATCCGGGCGTTCCCGTCAAATCATCGGGCCACCTCACGGCGGCTGCATTATCGAGCAGCGGGCGGCACCGGTGGTGCCTTCAGGCATCACGGTGCACCATATTCGGTGCCGCCAGTTTTGCGATGGCCCTTTCTCCTCCGGTTCCCCGGGGATGTCCCGTCCGGACACCGGACTTGACCTGAATCAAGCCGACCTGCCGGTTCTGGTCCACTATCACGGCAGGGAGGCAAACATGAGCATTCACCTTACGGCGGGCCAGCGCGCCATCCTGGCCGGAAGCCTGCAGGCGCGTCAGCAGGTGCTGGAACGGCAGTTGGACCTGCATCAGCAGGGTCTATCCCGCATCGAGCATGCACGCCAAGCGCTGGAGCAGGACGGCGACGATGCCCCCCAGCGCGCAAGCGACCGCGAAGTCGACCTGGCGCTGTCGGACATGGACCTGGAGGAACTGGAAGCCATCAGGCGGGCCCGGCAGCACCTCCAGGACGAGGCATACGGCTTGTGCGTATCCTGCGGCAACGCGATTCCGTTTGATCGCCTGGAAATCGAACCCCAGGCCCTGCGCTGCGTGGCCTGCGAATCCATTCACGAAAAGGAAATTTGAAATGAGCCTTCTCCATGCCGTGGTCTGGACCGACCATGAGTCCGCGCAGGTGCTGCAGTTCGATGCCGAGCATGTGCACGCGCAAAAGGTCCGCACCCATACACACCACACCGCACAGCATGGCAGTACCGTGCGCTCCGAGCATGAGTTCTTCGGCGAGGTATGCAACGCGCTCGACGGCATCGCCGAGGTGCTGGTCACCGGGTCGCATACCGCGACCGCCGATTTTCGCCACTACGCGGACAAGCACCGTCCGCAGACGGCAGAACGTATCGTCGCTTACGAAGTCGTGGACCACCCAAGTGAAAAGCAGCTCGTGGCGCTCGCTCACACTTACTTCCTGAAACACGACCGCATGCACGGTGCCCCGAAAACGGGCTGATCTTGCGTAGCGGCGCGTTGCTTCGGAAATGCGGGGGCGTTTGAACCAAATCCCGCAGCACTTGGACCGTGCCGCTATTCCCGATAGTTCCGCCGATGCCAGACGCCGGGGAAGGCTGCCGGGCGCAATGCTACATCGGCGGCGGGAAGCCGTTGCGACCGATCAGGAATCTTCTCGGCTCGTATAGGTCGCCGGTCATTTCGGTGACGATGAAGACTCTGGCACCTGGGACGATCAGGCCGGGGTTGCCCGGTTTGAAGGTAACGACAGGAACGCCGTCGGGAACGATGACTTTCTTTTCGCCATCCTTGTAGCGCAGCGTCAATGTGCGCCCCTGCGGGGATCTCGCAAGGTCCGCGACGGTGGCGTTGGTCATGGTGCTGTCCGGCTTCAGGTCCCACGGGTAATGTCCTTCGCCCGAGCCACGAGCCGCTTCGGGAAATACGACAACTTCCAGGGCCTGCAACTGCCCGTCGGCGCGAGGGACGGCTGCCGTGCCGATGAACGAACCTGGCTGGATGGCGGTGATGTCGGTCGGAATGACTTCCGCTATTGGAAGGCCTTCGGGCAGAATCATTTCGATTACCTTGCCGCTGCGTTCCTTGAGGACAAGCTTCGGCGCGTCGTAGCTTTGCACCTCGCCACGCAAGCGGACAATCATCGTGTCCTGGGCCGCGGCGACACCGCAGGAAAGCATGAGCACAAACGGCAGAAAGCGATTCATGAGGTTTTTAAGGATTTCTTTGTGAAGTGTCGACCGGAAGCCCGTCGCGCGTTCCGGGGAAGTGCGGTGGGTGTCAGCCCGATTTCATTTTTGCCGTGACATGCGGCTGGATCAGTTGCAGGATCTGGCTGAAGATCTTGGGACTCGCGGCCACGATCTGGCCCTTTTCCATGAATTTCTCGTTGCCTTCGAAGTCGCTGACGAGTCCGCCGGCTTCGGTCACCATCAATACGCCGGCGGCCATGTCCCACGGCGACAGGCCGATTTCCCAGAAACCATCGAATCGTCCTCCTGCGACAGCGCACAAGTCCAGCGCGGCCGCGCCCGGACGCCGCACGCCTGCGCACTTGGTCATCATCTCCCTGAGCATGGCGTTGTAGGCATCGAGGTGCTCGAACATGCGAAACGGAAAGCCGGTGCCGATCAGCCCGTCGATCAGCTTGTCGCGCTTCGAAACCCGCAGGCGCTTGTCGTTAAGGAATGCGCCGCGGCCGCGCGACGCGGTGTAGAGGTCGTTGCGTGTCGGATCGTAGATGACGCCATGAGTGGGCACGCCTTTGTGCAGCATGCCGATGGATACGCAGTATTGCGGGAAACCATGGAGGAAGTTGGTGGTGCCGTCGAGCGGATCGATGATCCACACGTACTCGGAATCGCCGGAGGCGCCGCTTTCCTCTGCTAGAATCGCGTGATCGGGATAGGCGCTGCGGATCACCTCGATGATCGCGTCTTCCGACGCGCGATCCACTTCTGAAACCAGGTCGTTGAGGCTCTTGTGCTTGACGGTGAGGACATCGAGGTTTTCGGAAGCGCGGCTGATGATGGTGCCGGCACGACGGGCGGCTTTAACCGCGATGTTGAGCATCGGATGCATGGTGGATGGGCGCTGGTAAAGAACGAAAGCCGCAATTCTATTCGATGATGACTTCTGCCGCACTGGAGCGCGTGCGTGTCGTGCTCTGCGAGACCAGCCACCCTGGCAATATCGGCGCCGCCGCGCGCGCGATCAAGACCATGGGCTTGTCACGCCTGGTGCTCGTCAAGCCGAAGTACTTTCCACATTCCGATGCCGACGCATTCGCCACCGGCGCGGACGACCTGCTGGGCAGCGCGCTGGTCTGCGACGACCTGGGCCAGGCCCTCACCGGCACGGTGCTGGCCATTGCCGCAACCGCACGCCATCGCGACCTGGCGCACGAAGTCCTGGACTGCCGCCAAGCCTGCGGCCGGCTCGCCAAAGAAGCCGTTACAGGAGAAGTTGCGCTGGTGTTCGGGACGGAACGCAGCGGACTAAGCGCGCGGCAGGTCAGCCAGTGCCACCTGATTGCGACGATTCCCACCGACGAAAACTATTCCTCGCTCAATCTCGCCCAGGCCGTACAGGTGTTTGCGTACGAGTTGCGGATGGCTTCGCTCGGTGTACCTGCATTTGCGCAGCACGCCGCTTCGCGCGAAGGCGCGGAGATGGCGACTCACGAGGAAATGGAAGGTTTCTATGGGCAGCTTGAAGAGGCCTTTTACGCAACCGGATTTCTCGATCCGGCGGAACCGAAGCGCCTGATGCAGCGCATGCGCCGCCTGTTTGCGCGGTCGCGGACGGAAAAAACCGAGGTGAATATTCTCCGTGGCTTTTTGAGCGCCATCCGCTCAAAACTTGAGTAAAATAGTCGTCATTACCAAGCCACAGTAATAAAAAGGTTTTTTCATGTTCAACCGCCTCAGGGAAGAGATCAGCGTGGTCTTCGACCGCGACCCCGCAGCCCGTTCGGCCTGGGAAGTCATCACCTGCTATCCAGGGTTTCACGCATTGCTTTTCCACCGGGTTTCGCACCGCTTCTGGGTCTGGGGGCTGAAATGGCTGGCCCGCTTCACCTCGCATATCGGGCGCTGGCTGACGGGTATCGAGATTCATCCCGGCGCCATGATCGGGCGGCGGTTTTTCATCGATCACGGAATGGGCGTGGTGATCGGCGAGACGGCCCAGATTGGCGACGACTGCACGCTTTATCACGGCGTCACGCTGGGCGGGACTTCCTGGAACAAGGGCAAGCGCCATCCGACGCTCGGCAACGGGGTGGTGGTGGGGGCGGGCGCAAAGATTCTCGGGCCGGTGATCATCGGCAACGGCGCGAAGATCGGATCGAACGCAGTCGTCGTAAAGGATGTTCCCCCTGGCGCCACTGCCGTCGGCATTCCGGCGCGCATTCTCGACGACGAAACCAAGGTCGTCCGCGAGCAGACAGCGGAAAAGATGGGTTTCTCCGCCTACGGAATCGGCGCCAATATGAACGATCCGGTCCTCAGCGCCATCCACGGCCTGATCGACCATACCGTCGAAGCGGACAAGCGCATCGACTACATCCTGGAGCAGCTCACGCGGCTTGGGGTGAAGGTCGAAGACGCCCGCGCCACTGCGGACAAGTTCGACCCCGCCTACTTCAACAAAATGGTTGACTGATCTAGTCGGGTTTAGTTATACTTGACTGAGTTAGTAGGCTATTAACCTGCTGAATAAATGATATTTTTATAGGGGCAAGCCATGCGACTTACGACCAAAGGACGCTTTGCTGTTACCGCCATGATCGATCTGGCGATGAATAACGGGAAAAGCCCCGTGACGCTTTCCGAGATCAGCGAACGGCAGAAGATTTCGCTCTCCTACCTGGAACAGCTGTTTGGAAAATTGCGCCGGCAGGAACTGGTGAGCAGCGTTCGCGGACCGGGGGGCGGTTACAACCTTGCCAAGCCAACCGAGCAGGTTTCGGTCGCCGACATCATTACCGCGGTGGACGAGCCGATTGACGCCACGCAATGCGGCGGCAAGGAAAACTGCAAGGACGACCATAAATGCATCACCCATGATCTGTGGACGGACCTCAACAGGCACATTTTCGATTACCTGCGGGCGGTGACTCTCTCGGAACTGGTGTCCAAGCAACTGAAGAAATCCAGCGACGTGGCGGTGATGCAGATGCATGACAACCGCCAGCGCGTTAAGCCGAAAGAACCGGCGGCGGCTTGAGGCAAAGCGATGCAGGCCTATTTCGACCATAACGCGACCACCCCACTCGATGGGGGCGTGCTGGCAGCCATGTTGCCGTACCTGCGGGACGAGTACGGCAATGCGTCCAGCCGGCATGATTTCGGCACCCGCGCACGCAGGGCCGTGAATCAGGCACGTGAACAGGTCGCAAGCCTGGTGAATGTGCAGCCCGCGCAAGTGGTATTCGTTTCCGGCGGCACCGAGGCGAACAATTTGTTTATTCGCGGCGCGGCGGCATATTTGAAACCAACACAGGTCGCGGTGAGCAGCATCGAGCATCCCTGTGTGGCGAAGCCCGCGCAGGATCTGGCGCGGCAGGGGTGGAAGCTGCGCAAGCTGGCGGTTGATGCGGCAGGCCGGGTCGACATGGCGGATGTCCAGGCGGCGTTGCGCGAGCCCACCGGCCTGGTTTCGGTGATGCTCGCCAATAACGAAACCGGCGTGATCCAGCCGGTTGCGCGGATTGCCGAACTGGCCCGGGCACAGCGGACATGGATGCATACCGACGCGGTCCAGGCGCTGGGCAAGATAGCGGTGGATTTCGAGGCATTGGGCGTGCATGCGATGACGATTTCGGCGCACAAGATCTACGGCCCGAAAGGCGCGGGCGCGTTGGTGGTGGACAAGCGGCTCGAGCTGAAACCGATCATCCACGGCGGCGGACATGAAGGCGGGTTGCGCTCGGGCACCGAGAATGTTCCGGCAATCGTCGGTTTCGGCGCTGCGTGCGATCTCGCCGCCGGCAGGATGGCCCGCATTGCGGAACAGACGCAGCTATTGCGTCACCAGGTGGAGCAGGGCCTCTTGGCACAGGGCGCCCTGCTATTCGGCCGCGAGGCGGAACGCGTTCCCAATACCACGTACTTCGCCGTTCCGGGCATCGATGGCGAAACGCTGGTGATCGAACTGGACAAGGCGGGTTACGCGATGGCGAGCGGTGCAGCCTGTTCCAGCACCAGCACGGAACCGAGTGCGACACTGCTGGCGATGGGCATTGCACCGGAACTTGCGCGCGGCGCGGTGCGTATCAGCTTCGGGGTGCGCAATACCGCCACGGAAGTCGGGGAGTTTCTGCAGGCGCTGGCGGCAACGCTGGCGAAATTTCGGCGACTGGCCGCGATTGCGGTCTGAGCCGGACCAGGAAAGGCTAAGGAGATCATGGCAATCACAGTGACGGAAAAAGCGGCAAAACACATTCGCGATGCGCTCGCCAGAAAGGGTGGCGTGGGCCTGCGCTTCGGCGTGAAGAAGGTCGGCTGTTCGGGCCTGGCGTACACCTTCGATTACGCGAAGGACGTTGGCGCGGACGATGAACTGTTCAAGTCTCAGGACGTGACCGTGGTGGTCGACAAGGGCAACCTCGAGTATCTGGACGGCTCCACGCTCGATTACGTGCGCGAGGGCCTGAACGAGACTTTCAAGGTCGCGAATCCCAAGGCGACCGCGATGTGCGGCTGCGGTGAGAGTTTCACCGTCGCCGAGGTCTGAACGAACCGAATTCCGAATGAACCGGCGGAGCAGCCCTTGAGCGCAGTCATCCAGAACCTGGTCAATCAGCCCTACAAGCACGGCTTCGTGACCGACATCGAGTCGGACGTCGTCGCCAAGGGACTCAGCGAAGACGTGATTCGACTGATTTCCAGCAAGAAGGGCGAGCCGGAGTGGCTGCTGGAGTTCCGGCTCAAGGCCTATCGTCACTGGTTGACCATGACGGAGCCTGCGTGGCCGAACGTCAAGTATCCGAAGATCGATTTCCAAGGCATCAGTTATTACTCGGCGCCGAAGTCGAAAAAGAAGCTTGGCTCGATGGACGAGGTGGATCCGGAACTGCTGCGTACCTTCGAAAAACTCGGCGTGCCCATGAACGAGCGCGCAGCTCTGGCCGGGGTTGCGGTGGACGTCATTTTCGACAGCGTCTCGGTTGCCACCACTTACAAAAAGAAGCTCGCCGAAGTCGGTGTGATCTTCTGTTCGTTCTCGGAAGCGGTAAAAGACCATCCGGAACTGGTGCAGAAGTATCTCGGCAGCGTGGTGCCGGCGGGCGACAATTTCTACGCCGCGCTGAATTCCGCGGTGTTCACCGACGGCTCGTTCTGTTTCATCCCCAGCGGCGTGCGCTGCCCGATGGAGCTGTCGACCTATTTCCGCATCAACACCCAGGAATCCGGGCAGTTCGAACGCACCCTCATCGTCGCCGAGGACAATGCTCACGTTTCCTACCTCGAGGGCTGCACCGCGCCGAAGTTCGACACCAACCAGTTGCATGCCGCAGTCGTCGAGCTGGTGGCCCTGGACAATGCCGAGATCAAGTATTCGACGGTACAGAACTGGTATGCCGGTGACGAGAATGGCAAGGGTGGCATCTACAACTTCGTCACCAAGCGCGGCCTGTGCAAGGGCGTGAATTCGAAGATTTCCTGGACCCAGGTCGAAACCGGGTCGGCGATCACCTGGAAGTATCCGTCCTGTATTTTGCAGGGTGACAATTCTTCCGGCGAATTCTATTCGGTCGCCCTGACCAACCATCACCAGCAGGCCGACACCGGCACCAAGATGGTCCATATCGGCAGGAACACCCGCAGCAAGATCATCTCGAAGGGCATTTCCGCAGGGTTCTCGAACAACAGCTATCGCGGCCTGGTAAAAATCGGCGCAAGGGCCGAGGGTGCGCGCAATTTCTCCCAATGCGACTCGATGCTGATCGGGGACAAGTGCGGCGCCAATACATTCCCCTACATCCAGGTCGCGAACAGCACCGCCAAAGTGGAGCACGAGGCTTCCACTTCCAAGATCGGCGAGGACCAGCTGTTCTATTTCGCCAGCCGCGGCATCGGCAATGAAGAGGCCGTGTCGATGATCATCAACGGTTTCGTGCAGGACGTGTTCGTGCAACTGCCGATGGAGTTCGCGGTCGAGGCGACCAAACTCCTCGGGCTCAAACTGGAAGGAAGCGTCGGATGATCAGGGAAAACGCCGCCGAATTGCTGGAGGTCCGCAACCTCGTCGCGAAGATCGGCGAGCGGGACATCCTCAAGGGCATCAACCTCAGGGTGCGTGCCGGTGAAGTCCACGCCATCATGGGACCGAACGGCTCGGGCAAGAGCACGTTGGCCAAGATCCTGGCCGGCCATCCTTCTTATGAAGTGACCGGCGGAGAAGTCCTGTTCGAAGGCCGGAACCTGCTCGAGCTGCCACCCGAAGAGCGGGCGCGTGCCGGCGTGTTTCTGGGCTTCCAGTACCCGATCGAGGTTCCCGGGGTCGGTAACAGCGCGTTCCTGCGCCTGACCTACAACACGGTGCAGGGTGCCCGCGGCAAGGACGAGCTTGACCCGCTGGAATTCGACGACTACGTACGCGAGAAAATGAAGCTGCTCGAGATGGACCCCGCGTTCCTGGAGCGCAGCCTGAATACGGGCTTTTCCGGCGGCGAAAAGAAGCGAAACGAAATCCTGCAGATGGCGCTGCTCGAGCCGAAACTGGCGATTCTCGACGAAACCGACTCCGGCCTCGATATCGATGCGCTGCGGGTGGTCGCGAACGGCGTCAATAAGCTGCATACCGTGGACAACGGCATTGTGCTCGTCACCCACTACCAGCGCCTGCTCAATTACATCGAGCCCGATTACGTGCACGTGATGGAGGGCGGCCGCATCATCAAGACGGGCGACAAATCGCTGGCGCTGCAACTGGAATCGCGCGGCTACGAGTGGGTTGCAAAGGAAGCGGCGTGAGGAATCCGGCATGAGCAGCGTTACCTCCAACGACTATCTAGACAGCCTGCTGCAGGGCCGCGATGCCTTGCCGGAGCCGCCGAACGCATGGCTGCGCAATCTGCGCATGCGGGCGGTGGAGCGCGCCAATGAACTGACGGTTCCCACCACGCGCGACGAGGAATGGCGTTTTACGGATCTCTCGCCGGTCTACAAACTGCCATTCCGCCGGGCGACTGGTTCGGGCATGCTCGATGCTGCACGGCTCGATCCCTATGCCATCCCGGAAGCCGGCACCTGCCTGGTGTTTGTCGACGGACACTATTCCCCAGCATTATCCAGAACCGGCTCCGCCAAAGGCATAACTGTCGGCAACCTGCCCGACCTCGCTGCGACAGCAGGTAGCGTGGCGGAATCGCGGCTGGGCCGCCTGGCGCTTTTCGAAAACGACGCCTTTGCCGCGGTCAATACGGCGTTCCTGAATGACGGCGCCTTGATCCATGTGTCGCGCGATGTCAAGGCTTCGGCGCCGATCCATCTGCTTTTCGTCGCCACGCAAAAGGACATTGCCGCCTATCCGCGTGTCCTGATCGTGGCTGATGCCGGGGCCGAATGCACGGTCATCGAGGATTTCATCGGTTTCGCCGACGGTCCTTATCTGACCGATGCCGTAAGCGAAGTCTTCGTTGCCGGGAACGCCCGGGTGGGCCATGTCCGATTGCAGCGCGAGGCGCAGACGGCGTTTCATATCGCCAGTACTTCCGTAAGCGTCGCTCGCGACGGCCGCTATGCCAGTTGGACGATCTCGCTCGGTGGGCGCATCTCCCGGCAGAATCTGAACGTCGGGCAGGGCGGGGAAGGGACCGAGTTTTCGGTCGACGGCCTGACGCTGATCGGCGGCCGCCAGCTTGCGGACACCCACAGCAACATCGATCACGCCCACCCGCACGGCAAGAGCCGGCAATTGCACAAGACGGTGGTGGGCGGCGGCGCGCATGCGGTGTTCAATGGCAAGATCCTGGTGCGGGAAGGTGCGCAGCAGACCGATTCCGGCCAGCAGTCGCGCAACCTGCTGCTGTCGGACAAGGCCCGTGTCGACGCAAAACCGCAGCTCGAGATTTTCGCCGACGACGTCAAGTGCGCCCACGGCGCCACGGTGGGACAGCTCGAAGCCGAGGAACTGTTCTACCTGAAGAGCCGCGGGCTGGATGACGCCGTGGCCCGCAATCTTCTGACCTATGCGTTCGCGGCGGAAGTCATCGAGCGCATCCCCGTCAAATCCGTCGTCGACAAGCTCGAGCAATACGTACTTGAACATACCCAGGGCAGTCAGGCATGACCCAGACCGGTTCCGCACTGCAGGCGGTTCGCATCGCCGGCAACTATGACGTCGGGTGCATTCGCGCCGACTTCCCGATCCTCGACCTGAAGGTCAACGGCAAGCCGCTTGTCTTCCTGGACAATGCCGCGAGCAGCCAGATGCCCAGGCCCGTGATCGACCGGCTGGTGCATTACCAGACGGCGGAGCACGCCAACATCCATCGCGGCGTGCATTACCTGTCGGAGACGGCGACCCTGGCCTACGAAGGCGCCCGCGGAAAAATCCAGCGCTTCATCAATGCCAAGGAAGAACGCGAGGTCATCTATACGCGCGGTACCACCGATGCCATCAACCTGGTGATGCACGGCTATGGCCGCGCTTTTCTCGGGGCTGGCGACGAGATCATCGTATCCCAGCTTGAGCATCATTCGAACATCGTGCCCTGGCAGATGCTGTGCGAGGAAAAGGGCTCCAGGCTGCGCGTGATTCCATGCAATGACGCCGGCGAACTGTTGCTGGACGAGTACGCCAATCTGTTCAGCGACAAGACGAAACTGGTCGCGATCACGCATGTTTCCAATGCTCTGGGCACGATCAATCCAGTCAAGGACATGATCGCCACTGCTCATGGCCATGGCGTGCCGGTGCTGGTCGACGGTGCCCAGGCCGTGCCCCACATGAAAGTGGATGTTCAGGACCTCGATTGCGATTTCTATGCGTTTTCCGCCCACAAGATGTGCGGGCCGACCGGCATCGGCATCCTCTATGGCAAAGCCGGGATGCTGGAGAAGATGAAGCCTTACCAGGGCGGCGGCGACATGATCCTGTCAGTCACCTTCGAGAAAACGACTTACAACGTGATTCCTCACAAGTTCGAGGCGGGGACGCCGCCTATCGCGGCGGGCATCGGCCTGGGTGCCGCCATCGACTACCTGGAAAGCATCGGCATGGACCGGATCGCTGCGCACGAGCACGAGTTGCTGGACTACGCAACCGACGCATTGCGGACGGTCAAGGGTGTGCGCATCGTTGGTACCGCACAGAACAAGGGCGCCGTCCTGTCGTTCACGATACAGGGCGTGCATCCGCACGACGTTGGCACGATTCTCAACGAAGACGGCGTCGCGGTCCGCACCGGTCATCATTGCGCCCAGCCGGTGATGAAGCGTTTCGGAATTTCAGCGACGACGCGAGCGTCCTTTTATCTGTACAACACGATGCAGGAAGTGGACGCGCTGGTGGTGGGCATCCACCGCGTGCAGAAAATTTTCGGCTGAGACGTTGGCAACTGAACGCCCCGTATGGATTCCAAGCAGCTCTACCAGGAAGTGATCCTGGACCACAACAAAAAGCCCCGTAACTGGGGCCAGTTGGCCGACGCCAGCCACAAGGCCGAAGGCCTGAACCCGCTCTGCGGCGATCACATCTGGGTCTCGCTCAAGCTGGATGGCAACCGGGTGGGCGGCATCGCATTCGAGGGCGACAGTTGCGCGATCTGCAAGGCATCCTCTTCCATGATGACGACCAACGTGAAAGGAAAGTCCATCGGCGAGGCCGAGCAACTGATCCAGGAGTTCCGCGACATGGCGACGGGCAAGCTCGATGCGGCCAGCCAGCCGAACCACCTGGGCCGACTGACCGTTTTTTCTGGAGTCCGTGACCTGCCGTCCCGCGTGAAGTGCGCAATCCTCCCATGGCATACGCTGCACGCGGCGTTGCATTCCGAAACCACCGTTTCCACCGAAGGCGACCAGGACCCGGTCGCGATTACAGGCAACTGATGCCCAAGATAGCCGACCTCGAATACACGCCGAATCCCAACGCGCGCAAGTTCGTCCTCAAGGAACCGCTGACGAGCGGCCTGGCGCGTTCGTTCGAGAATGCGGAGCAGGCGCAGCGCGACGAACTTGCCACCAAGCTGTTCGCGATTCCCCATGTCACGAACGTGTTCTACATCGACAACTGGATCACGGTAACCCAGGACGGCGAAGCCGACTGGCAGGAACTGCTGCGCGAAGTCGCCGCGCCGATCCGCGAGGCGCCCGCGGCCGAGAAGGCATCGGAGGAATTCGCCAAGGCTGCAGCCTGGCTGGCGGAAGGCGAGGGCGGGGCGGAGCTGTCCGAAGGCGACAAGCTCAAGCTCGAACAGATCAACGAACTGCTGGACGCAGAGGTGCGGCCCTTCCTTCAGGGCGACGGCGGTGACTTGTACGTGGTGGGCATGGAGGGCAATACCCTGAAGGTCCACTACCAGGGCGCCTGCGGTACCTGCCCGAGCTCCATTTCCGGCACGCTTGCGGGAATCGAGAGCCTCGTCAAGCGCATTGATCCCGAGATGGAAGTGATTGCCGTCTGACGAGGGCGGTGGACGGTTAACCGTGAACAGTGAACGGTGTGAAGCCAGAGTGAACCGTTTTTCTGATCCTTTCCGTTCACCGTTCACCGTTCACGGTTCACTCCTGTGAGCGGCTGGACCTTCGTCGCCGAAGCCGCGGCCATCAAACCCGGCCACTACGAAACCGTCGATCTCGACGGGTCAATCGTCGCGGTGTTCAACGTCAAAGGCGAGTTCTACGCCATCGAGGACGTCTGCACCCACGACGGCACAGTGCTGACCAGCGGTAACCCGATCGAGGGCGACGAGATCGTCTGCCCGCGGCACGGCGCGCGTTTCTGTGTCAGGACCGGGGAGGCGCTGTCGCCGCCTGCCTATGAACCCACCGCCACTTTTCCCGTCAAGGTTGAAGGCGGGAAAGTCTATATCCGCGACAATCGCTGGGACTAGATTGTCGCCACGATTGCCGGTGGCCTTCCGTCGTTTCGCGCCAGTCATAGACACCGACGGGATCTTGCTGGATCCGAATTAGCCCATGCTATGATCCTGTGGCAAACCCGGTGTTCCAGTTGGCCGTAGGATCCAGACGGCTGTTGGCAGCCGGGTATGGATGGCGGGGGGGGGCTTGGTGGCGTCACACGCATCTGATCAGTCTGCCGGACCGCGGCGCCTGCTGTCGCGCAACTTCGTGCGCAGCGTGACACTGGTCGGCGGCAAGGGCGGCATCGGCCGCACGGCCGTGTTGACCAATTTTGCGATTGCGCTGGCCCGCCAGGGCCGCAGCGTTCTGTTGCTCGATCAGAATCAGGGACGTTCGGCCGCCTTCGCCAGACTCGGGTTGAGCCAGGGGCGGGATCTGCTTGAGGTCGTCGAACGGGACGTTGCGCTGGAGGAAATCCTCCAGCAAGGCCCGGATGGCCTCAGGGTCATGGCGGGAGCCCAGGCCTTCCAGTTGCTCGGCAGTCTGTCGCCGGCGGCGGAGGAAAAACTGGGCCGCGCCTTCGAACGCCTCAGCCCGAGGCTCGACTACATTCTGGTGGATGCGCCGGCTGGCGACGCGATTCAGACCCCATCCCTTTCACTCGCTTCCCAGGAAGTCATCGTCATGGTGTCACCGCACACCGAGTCGGTGACCCGCGCCTATTCCCTGATCCAGCGCCTCTCCTGGGATTTCGCCCGGCGGCGTTTCTACATCCTGGCCAACGGGGTCCGATCGAGCGAGCAGGGCAGCATTCTGTTCGACAACATCGCCCGTACCGCGCGCCTGTTCCTCAATCTTTCGCTCGAGTATCTCGGCTGCATTCCGGACGACGATTCGTTGCGCAAGGCCTGCCGGCTGCGGCAGCCGGTGGCCACGCTGTTTCCGGATTCCCCGGCGGCGGTTGCCTGCGCCATGCTCGCCGACGCCGTGGACCAATGGCCTTATCCCGGCGAAGACTGCCTGGACAAATTCGTGCAGCGGCTGATACAGCCTCCGCGTTTCCAGGTTCCGAGCTGAACCTAACGTTGCGATTTACGCAAGCTCGCGCATGACGGCGCGAAGCTGCAACGCACGCGCCGCTACGTCCGGCATCGCTGCCGTAACCCGTAGCCGGTCCGGTCCACTCAATTTATAGTTCTTGCGCGACTGCACCAGCTTGATGATCCGGGCCGGATCGATCGGTGGATTGGGAATGAACTGCAGCAGCAGGCTTTCGGGGCCGGCGTCGATCCGGGCGATGCCCAGCGGCTTTGCCGCGATGCGCAAGCGGTGGGTTTCCAGCAGGCACTTGCCCGGTTCGGGCGGCAGTCCGAAGCGGTCGATCAATTCTTCGTGCAGGGCTTCCAACTCTTCGAGGGTCTCGCAGTTCGCCAGCCGCTTGTACAGGACCAGGCGCTCATGGATGTCGGCGCAATAATCCTCCGGCAGCAACGCCGGGGTATGCAGGTTGATCTCGGTGCCGATATTGAAGTTTCCGGTCAGCTCGGCTTCCTTGCCCGCCTTCAGCGATTTCACCGCCGAGTTGAGCATCTCGGTGTAAAGCGCAAAGCCCACTTCGTGCATTTCCCCGCTTTGCGATTCGCCCAGGACTTCTCCTGCGCCGCGAATCTCCAGGTCGTGCATGGCCAGATAAAAACCCGAACCGAGTTCTTCCATCATCTGGATCGCGTCCAGGCGCTTGCGGGCCTGGACGCCCACGGCTTCCTCATCCGGTGTCAGCAGGTAGGCATAGGCCTGGTGGTGCGAGCGGCCGACGCGGCCACGAAGCTGGTGCAATTGCGCAAGGCCGAACTTGTCGGCGCGATTGATGATGATCGTGTTGGCGGTGGGCACGTCGATCCCGGTCTCGATGATCGTGGTGCACAACAAAAGGTTGAACCGGTTCTGGTAGAAGTCGCGCATCACCAGTTCGAGCTGGCGCTCCGGCATCTGGCCGTGAGCGACGCGGATGCGTGCTTCGGGCACCAGGCGGGCGATCCGCGCTTCCATGT
>CAYODB010000056.1:0-18364 GCA_964402495.1 uncultured Bordetella sp. | reverse complement strand
ACGGTGGCCTCAAGGTTCTGGGTGAGCGTTGGCAGGGCAGGGGCAAATGACGAGCACCCTGCGCACCATCGGGCTTTCCAGGCATTGGGGCGGCTTCAAGGCGAATGACGGCATTGACCTCTCGCTTCCGGCCGGGGCGCGTCACGCACTGATCGGGCCGAACGGGGCGGGAAAGACCACGTTCATCAACTTGCTGACGGGCGTCTACGCCCCGACCGCGGGCGAGATCTTCCTCGGCGAGGAGAACCTGACCCGCATGCCCCAGCACCAGCGGGTAAAGCGCGGGGTCGCGCGCACTTTCCAGATCAACACGTTGTTCCCCGGCCTGACCGTGCTCGAATCCGTGGTGCTGGCGATCTGCGAGCGCACCGGCAGCGCCGGACACTGGCTGGGCACGGTTGCCAGGCGCCGGGATGAGATTGCGGAAGCACAAACCCTGCTGGCCTCGCTGCGCCTGGACGGCGATGCCAATACCGTCACGCGCAGCCTTCCCTATGGCAAGCAGCGGCTGGTGGAGATCGCCCTGGCGCTGGCGACAAAACCCAGGATCCTGCTGCTCGACGAACCGGCGGCCGGCATTCCCTCGAGCGAAAGCGCCGAACTGTTCAATGTCCTTGGCGCGCTGCCTGAGGACGTCAGCATCCTGCTCATCGAACACGACATGGAACTTGTGTTCCGCTTTGCGGAGCGCATCACGGTTCTGGTCGGTGGCAAGGTATTGACAGAGGGCACGCCGGCGCAGATTGCCGCCGATGCCCGCGTCAGGGAAGTGTACCTGGGCGAGGCGCAGCATGGCTGAACTGCTGCGGATCGACGCCCTTCGCGCCGGCTACGGCGAAGCCGTGGTTCTCGATGCAATCGCGCTGGCGCTGCAGGAAGGCGACAGCCTCGCCGTGCTGGGCCGCAACGGCATGGGCAAGACCACGCTGCTCAATACGATCATGGGCCTCACCAGCCTGCACGGCGGCAAGATCCACTGGCGCGGCGCGGACATTTCGCGCATGCCCGCCCATGGGCGCGCGCGGGCCGGGTTGGGCTGGGTGCCTCAGGAACGCTGCATCTTTTCCTCGCTGACCGTGGAGGAACACCTCACGTCTGTTGCGCGTCCCGGCCGCTGGACGGTGTCGGGTGTATACAAGCTCTTTCCCCGGCTGGAAGAACGCCGCGGCAATTTCGGCAACCAGCTTTCGGGTGGCGAGCAGCAGATGCTCGCCATCGGCCGCGCGTTGATGCTGAATCCCGCCTTGTTGCTGCTGGACGAGCCCATGGAAGGCCTGGCGCCGATCATGGTCGAGGAACTGCTGGGCGTGGTCCGCGAACTGGTTTCGAATGGCGGCATGGCCGTGATCATCGTCGAACAACACGCGCGGCTGGCGCTCTCGGTGACACGCAACGTTATCGTGCTGGAGCGCGGGCGGATCAGGCACGAAGGTGGCAGTGCCGCGCTGCTTGCCGATCCCGCGACGCTGGACCGCCTGGTCGCCGTCGGCTAAATCCCAGGGCAACTCTCACCGCAGAGGACGCGGATACCCTACGTGCGTAGCACGTCGGAGTACCCTTTTAGGACGCAGAGGAATATCAACGCAGAGGAAAACAAGCTACGAAGTGAAGGCGACCGAGGATCCCAGTTTCATCACCGTCTCTTGGCTGACTTCCAAGTATTTCTCTCTTGCATTTCCTCTGCGTCGTCCGCGTCCTCTGCGTTGAGCGCGCAGGAAGATATGATGGGTAGGTCAGCCATGGGCAACGCAAAAATAAAAAACGCCAGACTGGGCCGCGGCGATTTCAATCGTCCGACCCTGCAGGTCGCGCGCAGCCTTCTCGGCAAGTTCATCGTTCGCAAAGCCGGGAGATCGACAATCTCCGCGATGATCACCGAGGTCGAGGCGTACAAGGGGCCGCGGGACCTCGCCGCGCACTCCGCGCGCGGGCGCCGCACCGCAAGGGTCGAGCCGCTCTATGGCGATGGCGGTACGGTGTATGTGTATTTCATCTATGGCATCCACTGGATGCTCAACTTCGCCACTGCCGGAAAGGATCTCCCGGAAGGCGTGCTGATCCGCGGCGTGCTTGCCGATCCGGACGGCGAGGCGAAATATCTCGCTGGGCCAGGCAGGGTCACCCAATACTTGAAGGTCGATGGCGCGCTTACCGCCACGGACGTCACGATTTCAAATCAGGTGCGCATCGAGGATCGCGCGATGCGCATTCCGGCACGCCTGATCAAGCGTGGGCCTCGCGTTGGCGTGGACTACGCAGGCGAATACTGGGCGGCAAGACCCTGGCGATTCTGGATCGACAGGGAAACGGCGCAAAAGCACGTAAAGGTGAAAGGTAAAAGAGAAAAGTAGAGACGCTCCGCACGGCGTTGCGGGGCACGGCGCGTCACGCCGCGATAGTTTCCAGTGGTACTGGACTTCTCTGAAATCAGTTCGCCGCGCTGCCTGCTTACTCTGGCTCCCCCGTTTTCGCGCCCGGCTATTTGCTGCGACTGACCATCACCTTGTCCACCCGGTTCTTGTCCATGTCGACGACTTCGAAACGCCAGCCGTCGTGCTCGAAATGGTCGGTGACGGCGGGAATGCGGCCGAGCATGTGGGTGATGAAACCGCCCGCCGTATGATAATAATTCTCCTCTTCGTCTGGCAGATCGTTGTCCATTGCCAGGACGGATTTCATGCGTTTGATGGAGGCGGCCCCATCCACCAGCCAGGAACCGTCCTCCCGTGCCACGATGTCCTGCTCGTCCGGTGACTGCGCCCAGGGTAGATCGCCGACGATGGCGGTCATGACATCGGTCAGGGTCACCACGCCCTGCAGTTCGCCGTATTCATCGACGACCACCGCGAAGCGCTGGTGGGTGGCCCGGAAATTCTCCAGCAGGCGTACCGCCGTGATGCTTTCGGGCACGTATAGCGGCGACTTCGCCGCCTTTTCCGGATCCAGCGGTTCGCACAGCAAGGCGGGCTTGAATAGGTCGGCGACTCTCAGCACGCCGACTATGTGCTCGAATCCATCGCGGCAAACGACGATCCGGTCGTGCGGGCTGTCGGCAATGAGATTGCGGATCTTGTCTTGCGGCGCGGTCAGGTCGATGGCGTAGATATCCTTGCGCGGCGTCATGATAGAACGGATGTTCTGGTCGTCCAGGCGCAACACATTGGAGACGATCTGCTGCTCGCTTTCGTGGAACACTCCGGCTTCGGCGCCCTGGCCCATGAGGACTTCGATTTCTTCGTCCGTGACCGGCGGGTCGCTGTTGCGGCGGGCGCCGATCAGGCGCAACAGCAAGTCGGAGGAGGAGGACAGCAGCCAGACCAACGGTCGCGCCAGCCGCGACAGCCAGTTCATCGGCCGCGCAATCATGGAGGCGACCGCTTCGGGCGCCAGCAGGCCGAGGCGTTTCGGCACCAGTTCTCCCACCACCACGGCGAAGTAGGTGAGGCCGAGCACCACGACGGTAAGCGCGACGGGACGGGCGTATTCGCCAAGGGAGGAATGCGCCTGCAGCCAATCAGTGAGCGGATCGGCCAGCACCGTTTCGCCGATTGCGCCGCTCAGGATTCCTATCGACGTGATGCCGACCTGTATGGTCGACAGGAACTTGGAGGGATTCTCGCTCAGGGCGAGAGCCGAGCGTGCGCCGGGACTACCGTCGTCGGCGAGCCTCTGCAGGCGCGCCTTGCGGGAAGAGACCACGGCGATTTCCGACATTGCGAAAATGCCGTTGATCAGGATGAGTAACAAGAGCAGAAGGAGATCCATCGATACGACCGCCTCGTCGGGTAGGGGCGGCGTCGGCAGGGAAAGGAACCTGATTGTAGCCGAGTCGGTGAACCGCCTCGTGCGGCGGACTCACGCTTCGAGCCATTGCGCTTCTCTGGTTGGGTTTTCCGTTTCAGGTGCTCGACAGATAGCGATACAAAGTGTCAGGATTGCGCAACGGACGATCCACCACAGCAATGCGATTGGTGCCTCTTGATATCCGGCCCCAATGCCTCATATCCTGCTTATTGTCCCCGGATTCCCGGGGCGCTCCTCCGAAGAGCCCGTGGAAGCGGGCCATCATGTTCCCACTGTTTGTGCTGGTTCTCCTGTTGCATCTTTACATGGGATGGCGCCTGCTGCCCGATATGCCGTTTGGGATGGCAGGCGTGGTTGCCACGATTGTGCTGCTGGCGCTGCCGCTGGCCGCTTTGCCGTTCGCCGAGTACGCGCGCCGCAACAAGCAGAATCCCTGCGCGGACCATCTGGCCGGTGCGGGTTTCCTGGCAATGGGATTTTTCTCGTCGCTGCTGATCCTGACGCTGTTGCGCGAAGTGGTTCTGCTCGCGGGGTATGCGGCGAGCGGTTCGCTGATCGGCGTGGCCGCCGTGCAGCAGATCCGCACCTGGAGCGCAGCGGCGGTCCCCGCGCTTGCGGTGTTCATTACGCTTGTCGGATACATCAATGCCCGCCGAAGGGCGGCGGTCCTGACAATCGAAGTGCCGATTGCCGGACTGCCGGAGGCGCTGCGAGGTTTCAGCATCGTCCAGATCACCGACATTCACGTCGGCGCCACCATCAAGCACGGTTACGTGACCCGGATCGTGGATGCGGTGAATGCCCTCGACGCGGATATGATCGCCATCACCGGTGATCTGGTGGACGGCAGCGTCGGCCGGCTTGGGCCGCATACCGAGCCGCTCGGGCGGTTGACGGCGCGCCACGGCACATTCTTCGTGACCGGCAATCATGAGTACTATTCGGGAGCGCATGCCTGGATAGCTGAAATCCGGCGCCTTGGCGTGTCGGTGCTCCTGAACGAGCACGTGGTCCTTGAACACTTCGGGGAATCCGTCGTGATCGCCGGGGTGACGGATCTGAGTGGACACCATTTCGATCCGGCGCACCGGAGCGATCCCGTTGCGGCACTCGCCGGCGCGCCGGAGGCAGCGGCCGTCCGGGTGCTGCTCGCGCACCAGCCGCGATCGGCCTACGCCGCCTCGCAGGCTGGGTTCGACCTACAGTTGTCAGGCCATACCCACGGCGGCCAGTTCTTTCCCTGGAACTATGTGGTGAAACTGTTCGAACCGTTCACCTCCGGCCTGCACCGCCTGGACGACCTCTCGCTCTATGTCAGCCGCGGCACGGGCTACTGGGGACCGCCGAAACGCTTCGGCGCGCCGTCCGAGATCACCCATGTCAAGCTGGTGCCCGCCTGACGGCTGCTGATCTGAATCCTTTCACCGCAAAGGCGCAAAGGATTCACTTCCATACCCCCTTGAGGGGTACGCAAAGGAAACCAGGAAGAACTGATGATGGCTCTATCTAAGCGGGATGCCGTTATTCGTTCCATGCGAACTCGCGTCGATTCTCGAAAATCCGATTCCCGTCCTTGATCTTTGTATTTCTTCGCGCCCTTTGCGCCTTTGCGGTGAAAACGAAATAGTCCAGGTGTAATAACTAAACAGGCTGCGGCCCGTCGTAGCCTTCAATGATGATCATATCGGCGACGGAGGCATTGACGCGGTGTTTCATCGCTTCGGCGTATTCGGGCGAGTGGTAGCAGGCCAGCGCCGTGGCGTAGTCCTTGAACTCGATGACGACGTTGCGCGAGCGCGAGTTGCCTTCCTTGGGCTCGAACTGTCCGCCGCGAACGATGAAGCGCGCGCCGTACTTGGCGAAAGCCACGCCGTTCCTGGCCACATAACCCTTGTAGCCTTCCGGATCGTTCACGTCGACATGCGCCACCCAGTATCCCTTTGCCATTACCTGCTCCCTTGAGTTATTTGTTGCGGCCGTAGCTCAGCAATCCCTGCGGGCCTTTTGGCGGATGGGCGCGGATCGCCTCCTCGTTCGGTACGATGCCCCAGCCCGGACGGTCCGGCATGACCAGATGTCCGTCCACGAACTCCGGCACGTGGTCGAACAGCTCGTGGTCCCACGCGATGCGGTCGATGTCGGTTTCCATGATGCGCAGGTTCGGCACGGCCGCGGAGAAATGCGCATTCATCATCGTGCACAGGTGGCCGTAGAAATTGTGCGGGGCGACGTTGACTTCGTGTGCTTCGGCAGCGGCGGCGATTTTCATCGATTGCCAGACTCCATTCCAGGGCGTATCCACGATCGCCACATCCATCGCCTGCTCGCGGAAGTAGGGCATGAACTCGCGCAGCCCGAGCAGGGTTTCGCAGGAACTGACGGGGTGCGGGCTCTGCCTGCGGAGATAGCCGAGGGTCTCCGGCACGAAGCTGTCGATTTCCACCCAGAAGATGTCGAGGTGCGCGATGGCGCGCAGGATCTTGAGATAACCCTCGGTCTTGGCATTGAAGTTCAGGTCGAGCAGAATGTCCACGTCCGGTCCGGCGCCTTCGCGCAGCGCTTCGAGATGCATCACGAGGTTGCGCAGGACGTCGCGTTCCACGTTCAGGCCCGGTTCGAAAGGCACACCGAAGCCCGGACGCCAACCCTGTACGTTCCTTCGGTCTTTGTCGTAGGTGAAGATGTTGGTCTTCAGCGCGGTGAATCCTTTTTCGCGGACTTCGCGACCGATGGCCTTGACGCCGTCGAGGTCGGTGATGGCTGGCTTGTAGTGGGTCGGATGGTTGATGCGCCAGGTGGCGCAATGCGACCAGTAGACGCGGATGCGGTCGCGCACCTTGCCGCCCAGCAGTTCGTATACCGGAACGCCGAGTCCCCTGGCCTTGACGTCGAGCAGCGCATTCTCGATCGCACCCATGGCGAGTGCAACGATGCCGCCGGAAGCGGGGCGGGTGGCCGAGTTGAGTTCGGCGTAGATGCGTTCGTGCTGATTGACGTCCTGGCCGATGACGCGCGTCGCCAGTTTCTGGATGACGTTGCCCACGCCCGGCGCGCCGAAGCCTTCGTCGAACTCGCTCCAGCCTGTAATGCCGGTATCGGTGACCAGCTTGACGAAATGATAGTTGCGCCAGCCCGCGTCGCAGGACAGCGTTTCAATGCTCTTGACCTTCATGGACTCCCCCTGTGTGCTCCCGCTAGTTTCAGGAGGATACCGCACTCACCGCAGAGGACGCGGAGGACGCAGAGGAAGAACATGAGAAAAATGGGCGATGGAAGGCCACCGGATATTGGGGAACCGGCGCTTGCATCATGCGTGGCCCAGTAAATCGAGTTTCTCTGCGTTGGTTCTTCCTCCGCGCCCTCCGCGTCCTCTGCGGTGAGAGCTGTCCTGGGTAGTCGACAAGGCAGCCGTCAAGCGGCAGCGGGGCGGGGCGCGATGAGCGGCGCTTCCTTGATCGGCAGGTTGACGAATGCCGCGGCGAGCGCGAGCGCCATGTCCGCGTACCACATCCAGTCGTAGTTGCCGCTGCTGACCAGGGCGATGCCGCCCAGCCACGCGCCGAAGAAACCGCCGATCTGGTGCGACAGCAAAGTCAGGCCGAACAGCGTCGCCAGATAGCGCGTGCCGAACAGCTTGCCCACCAGCCCCGCGGTGGGCGGCACGATGGACAACCACGTTACACCCAGCGCCGCGGCAAAGACATAGAAGGTCAGCGCGGTTTTTGGCGCGGCAAGATAGATCGTGATGGCGACGAAGCGGGCGAAGTAAACCCAGAACAACAGCCACTTCATGCGATAAACGCTGCCGAGCGCGCCGATGCCGAGGCTGCCTGCGATGTTCGCAAGGCCGATGATGGCGAGCGAAGTCGCCGCGACGCCGGCCGGCAGGCCGCACAGGCCGACTTCGCCGGGCAGGTGCGTGACCAGGAAGGCGACATGGAATCCGCAGGTAAAAAAACCGGCGTGCAGCAGCCAGTAGCTCTGGTTCCGTCCGGCGATGCGCAACTGGGCGCGCAGTCCGATTTCGTTCGGAGCGGCGGCCTTCGCCGCTGCGGAGAGAGGCGCGGCTTGCTTGCGCCGCATCAGGCGCGCAAGCGGCAGAGTGGCGAGCGCCGATGCGGCCATGGTGATCATGGCGGTGACCAGGCCGAAGGTGCTGAGGAGCACCTGGACCAGCGGCGCAAACACGAACTGCCCGAAACTGCCGCCGGCATTGATGAATCCTGCGGCAAAAGCACGCTTCTCCGCGGGCACCTGGCCCGCGGTCGCGCCGATCAGGATGGAGAAGCTTCCCGCGCCGGCGCCCGCGGCGGCGACGATGCCCAGCGTGAGGATCAGGCCCCACTCGCTCGAGACCAGGGGTGTAAGCGCCCAGCCGATCGCGAGCATGATGCCGCCGACGACAATCACCCGTCCCGGCCCGTAGCGATCCGCAACGGCGCCGAAGATTGGCTGCGTCGCGCCCCAGACGAATTGTCCGATCGCCATGGCAAAGCTGATTGCGACGATGCCGAGCCCGGTCGAGGTATTGAGCGGCGAGATGAACAGGCCCAGGGTCTGCCGGCTTCCCATGGTGATCATGAGGATGACAGCGGCTGTGATCACCAGCGGCCAGGTGGATACGCGGACCGTTGCGGCGGGTTCGACCATTCGATGTATCCTCGGACAATTAGTCAGTGTTCTTTGGCGAACCAGGCGCCGGACCGGATTGCCATGGCGAGCGAAACGTCATAAACCACCAGCCCCAGGGTCAGCGCCGCTAACAGCCCATTGAGCGAACCGGTGAGCCGCAGCAGGATCCAGCCTCCGCCGATCGCAATGATGACCCGGAAGAAGCCGCTGAGCAAAGGCCAGGTCAGGCGGCCCGCGCCCTGCGAAGCGAAGTAGAGCGACAGGCCGAGCCCGAAGAAGCCGTAGGCGGCGCCGACCAGGTCGCGCACAATGCGTCATTATCCTTTGGAGAAAGCAGAATGACCTTATCCCTGTATCAGGCTTCCGTGCCGGTCCTGGTCCGAGCGCTCAACAACCTTTCCGCCATCCTGGGGAAAGCCACCGTCCATGCCGAGGCAAAAAAAATCGACCCCTCGGTGTTCATCAATGCCCGCCTGGTGCCGGACATGTTCCCGCTGGCGCGGCAAATCCAGTCGGCCAGCGATTCCGCGAAAGGCTGTGCGGCCCGGCTGGCCGGTGTGGGCATCCCCAGTTATGCCGATACCGAGGCGACGTTCCCGGAACTGCAGGAGCGCATCGCCAAGACCATCGCCTTCCTGCAAAGCGTGAATGCGGGGCAGATCGACGGTGGCGACGACCGCGCGGTAACGATTCGGCTGCGCGGCGGTGAAGTGCACTTCACCGCCCAGTCCTACCTCCTGAGCTTCGCGCTACCCAATTTCTTTTTTCATGTGACCACGGCTTACGCCATCCTGCGCCACCACGGCGTGGACATCGGCAAAGTGGATTACCTGGGCAGCTTCGGGCCGACGCCGTGATGGGGATGCATGCATGATTCCGTTTTCGATTCTTGACCTTTCCCCGATCCCGAAAGGGGCCAGCGCCTCGGTCGCCCTGCGCAATACGCTGGAACTCGCGCAGCACGCCGAAAAACTGGGCTACGCTCGCTACTGGCTGGCCGAGCATCACAACATGCCGGGAATCGCCAGTGCGGCGACATCGATCGTCATTGCTCATGTCGCCGGCGGCACCAGGACGATCCGCGTCGGTTCGGGTGGCATCATGCTGCCGAATCATTCGCCGCTGGTGATCGCTGAACAGTTCGGCACGCTGGCGTCATTGTTTCCCGGACGCATCGACCTGGGCCTCGGGCGTGCGCCAGGCACGGACATGCTCACGGCCCGTGCCCTGCGCCGCACGATGGAAGACAGCGCCGAGCAGTTCCCCCAGGATGTCCAGGAACTGCAGCATTATTTCGAAGCCGCGGATCCGGCATTGCACATTCGCGCGGTGCCGGGCGAAGGCCTGGAAGTCCCGATCTGGCTGCTCGGTTCGAGCCTGTTCAGCGCGCAACTGGCGGCCGCGCTGGGTTTGCCGTTCGCGTTCGCTTCCCATTTCGCGCCGGACATGATGCGGCAGGCACTGGAAATCTACCGTGCCCGCTTCGCGCCGTCGAAGCAACTGAAGCGGCCCTATGCGATGCTCGGCGCGAACGTGCTGGCGGCGGAGTCCGACGCCGAAGCGCGCCGCCAGTTCACTTCGCAGCAGCAGTCCTTCATCAACCTGCGGCGAGGCAGGCCCGGACAGGTACCGCCGCCGATCGACGATATCGAAAGCTACTGGTCACCGGCCGAAAGGGCCATGGTCGAGCGTTCATTGGCGGTTTCCTTCGTCGGCTCGCCGGACACGATCGAACGTGGGCTGAGCGAATTCATCGACGACCTGAAGCCCGACGAGCTGATGATCACGGCCCATATCCACGACCAGCCGGCGCGGCTGCGTTCGGTCGAACTCATTGCGGGCATGCGCACCACGCTCGCGGAACAGGGTGGAAAACGGGCTGGAGCGGTCAAGGCATGAAGCTGAATGAATGGCTCGGCATCGAACTGCCGGTCATCCAGGCACCCATGGCCGGCGCGCAGGCGAGCGCAATGGCGATCGCGGTTTCGAACGCGGGCGGGCTGGGATCCCTGCCTTGCGCCATGCTCACCGCGGACGGCTTGCGCAAGGAACTGGAGCTCATCAAGGCGCAGACGGGCAAGCCCTTCAACGTCAACTTCTTCTGCCATGCCGCGCCGGTTGCCGATGCAGGACGGGAAGCCGCGTGGCGCGTGGCGCTCGCGCCTTATTACAGGCAATACGGAATCGATCCCGCCGGCATTGCGGCCGGTCCCGGGCGGGCGCCGTTCAGCGCGGAGTTTGCGGACGTGCTGGAACAGTATCGGCCGGCAGTGGTGAGTTTTCATTTCGGCCTGCCGCCCGCGGATCTGCTGGCGCGGGTGAAATCCTGGCGCTCGAAAATATTCGCTTCGGCGACAACGGTCGACGAGGCGCGATGGCTGGAAGCGCACGGCGCCGATGCCGTTATTGCGCAAGGCCTGGAGGCGGGTGGGCATCGCGGCATTTTCCTGTCTGACGACCTCAGCACCCAGGTCGGCACTTTTTCCCTGCTGCCCCAGGTCGTGCGGGCGGTGAAGCTGCCCGTCATCGCCGCCGGCGGAATTGCCGATGCACAGGGCGTTGCCGCGGCCATGGCACTGGGCGCGGCCGGGGTGCAACTCGGCACGGCTTATCTCCTGTGCCCGGAAGCGACCATCACGGCCGTGCATCGCCAGGCGCTCAAAAGCGAAGGCGCGCGCCATACCGCGCTGACGAATCTTTTCACCGGCCGGCCCGCGCGCGGAATCGTCAACAGGGTGATGCGGGAGCTCGGTCCCGTCAGCAGCCTGCCGCCAGCGTTCCCGCTGGCGACATCCTCCATCGTCCCCCTGCGGGCAAAGGCCGAAGCCGAAGGCTCCGGCGATTTTTCTCCGCTGTGGTCGGGCCAGAACACGTCCGGCTGCAGGGAAATTCCGGCCGCGCAACTCACGCGGGAGCTGGCGGCCCGCCTTTAGCCCGTCGTGCCCGGGCGATTGCCAGCCAAAAGAAAGCTACACTTCGAGTTGGACTGCCTGGCGCACTGCGTCGCGACACCAAAGCCCATGCGCGTGCTGATCATCGAAGATAACCCGGACATTGCCGCGAATCTTGCCGGCTATTTGGAGCCGCTCGGCTATTCGCTCGATTTCGCCGCCAATGGTTATGCCGGTCTGGCGCTGGTGGCCCAGAACGACTATGACGTGCTGATACTCGATGTGGGGCTGCCCGGGATGGACGGCCTCACGCTATGCCAGAGAATCCGCACCGACCTGAAGAAGACAACCCCCGTTTTGATGCTGACCGCGCGCGATACCGTCGAAGACAAGGTGGCCGGGTTCGAAAGCGGCACCGACGACTACCTGGTCAAGCCCTTTTCCGTGATCGAACTGGAGGCGCGCATCAAAGCCCTGGCGCGTCGTGCCAGGGGTGCCGGGCCGGAGCCGGTGTTGCGCGTCGGGGATCTGAATTTCAACACCCGGACCTATGAATCGGAACGGGGAGGCCAGCCCATTACCCTGACCAAAACCGGATACCGCATCCTCGCCTGCCTGATGCGGGAATCGCCCAAAGTGGTGACGCGCGAAGTCCTGGAATCCGAAATCTGGGGTCGCGACCGTCCGGACAGCGACGCATTGCGCACCCACATTCACGCCGTGAGACAGGCACTCGACAAGGTGCAGGCTTCCTCGATGCTGAAAACCGTGCAGGGCATCGGCTACCGGCTGGTCGCTGGCGATGAATAAGTTGAATAAACAGGCATCCCTGCAGTGGCGCATCACCGTTGCCTATTTGATGCTGGCGATCACGGCCTGCGTGATCTTTACGGTGATCGCCGCCCTGGCTGTGGAGGGCATCGAAGATCGCCTTGTCGATCAGCGCCTGAAGAGTGTTGCGGCCTGGGCTTCCCCGCGCCACTTTGCAGGGTTACCGGTGGAAATTCCGGCCGGCGTCATTTTCTACCACGGGAACGCGATCCCCACTTCGCTGCGCGGCCTCGGGCCCGGAGTTCAGGAGCAAACCGTGGACGGTGTCAGTCTTCACCTGCTGGTGGGCAGGGATGCGGCTGGCGATTTCGTGGTCGTCGACAGGGAAAGCGACTACGATAAAATCGAACTCGTGGTGTACTCGATCGTCGCCGCTGCGTTGATCGCGCTTCTGATCCTTTCAAGTATCCTGGGCCGGTATGTCGCGCGGCGCTTTGTGAACCCGATCGCGACGCTCGCCGCTGCCGTGATGGCCAAGGATTCCAGGACAGAGCTTCCGCTGCTGGCAAATAAGGACGAGATGGGTGTGCTGGCCAGGGCTTTTTCCGAGCGCACCGCCGAACTCCAGCAGTTCCTGGTGCGGGAGCGTTTTTTCACGGGTGACGTGAGCCACGAACTGCGCACGCCGCTTACGATCATCATCGGCGCGGCTGAAATCCTGGTGGAACGCACGGCGGGCCAGCCTGACCTTCAAGCGCCGGCGCAAAGGATCCTGCGTGCGGCGACGGAGGCCACCGAATTCGTCACCGTACTGCTGCTCCTGGCGCGCACGCCGGAACTTATCGACGCGCCGGAAACCCGCCTCGGCCCTGTTATCGAAGCGGAGATGGAGAGCGGTCGCCAGTTGTGCCGTGACAAACCGGTATCGCTGGAATTGTTTCTTGAAGGCGATCCCGCGGTGTTTTGCCGGCGAGAACTCCTGGCGGCAGCGATCGGCAATCTGATCCGTAACGCGTGCCAGTACACCGAAAAGGGCTCAGTCATCATCCGCGCCAGCGGGCATTCGGTCACCGTGGAGGACACCGGGCCTGGAATTGCGCAAGCGGTTCGCGACAGGTTGTCGGACAAGGCGCCGGTTTCTGCGCTGGCCGGCTCGGCGGGATCCGGCATCGGCCTGGCGCTGGTCAAGCGCATTTGCGAGCATCTTGGCGCCACGATGCAGGCCAGCGACCGACCGGGCGGCGGCATGGTGTTCACCATCGAGTTTCCCTCGAACTTAACGAAATCCTAACGCTTTCCTGACGGGATCCTGACCTCCCGGCCGCTAGGCTTGCGGGGCTGGCGGGTTTTACGCTGGCACGCAGCCTCCGGTGATTTCGCCAGCATGAAACTCCCGCAACAAGTAAACGTCGCCACTTGCACGCTGACGGCCTCGGTCTTCTTTGTCCTCGCCTGCAATTTTCGCTTCTGGAAAACCTTTGTTGAGGCCACGGGAGGGTTGCTGGCACGCAACATCCCGCTGTACTTCGCCACCTTCCTGATCCTCGTCCTCGTACTCAACGCGTTGCTGACGTTGCTCGCGTTCAGGCCGATCCTCAAGCCCGTCCTGATTTTCCTGTTCATTGCGACGTCCTTCGCTGCGTATTTCATGAACCATTACGGCGTTGTCATCGACGCAGCGATGATGCAGAACGTTTTCGAAACCGACATGCGAGAAGCCGCCGAGTTGCTCAACTGGAGCCTGCTTTTCACCGTTCTGTTGCTCGGTGTGCTGCCATCGTTCCTGCTGCTGCGTACCGGGTTGCATGCCACGCCGCTGGTTCGCGACCTGGTACTCAAGGCTGCAATCGTGTCGATCTCGCTGATCGTGGCGGCCGGGCTCCTGTTGCTGTTCTTCAAGAGCTATGCGCCCGCGTTCCGCGAGCATCGGGAACTGCGCCTCCTGCTTACGCCGACCAACTATCTCAACGCCGCCAGCAGTTTCCTCAAGGGGAAGGCCCGGCCGGTGGTGGTTGCCCCCATCGGTACGGACGCGATCAAAGGACCGATATGGGTCGGAGGCGCGCGCAGAACCGTGACGGTTATTGTGGTGGGCGAAACGGCACGAGCCATGAATTTCTCCCTGAACGGCTACGCGCGCCAGACCAATCCGCAACTGTCGAAGCAGCAGGGCCTGATGAATTTCAGCGAGGTGTCGTCATGCGGCACCTCCACGGCGGTATCGGTGCCGTGCGTATTCTCGTCGCTGGGCCGCAAGAACTATTCGGAAGCCCGGGCCAAAAGCCAGCAGGGCCTGCTGGATGTCCTGGCGCATGCCGGCTTCGATGTGGTTTGGCTGGATAATAACTCCGGCTGCAAGGGGACCTGCGACCGGGTCAGCTTTGAAGATCTCTCCCGGCCGGTTGCGGGCGATCCCTTCTGCAACGAGGAAGAATGCTACGACGAACGTCTGCTGGAGCGGCTCCCGCGGCTGATCCACGACGCGAAGAACGACCTGGTCGTCGTCCTGCACCAGAAGGGTAGTCATGGCCCGGCTTACTGGAAGCGCTATCCGGAAGCATTTGCCCAATGGGGGCCGGTCTGCAGAACCAGCGATCTGGAAAAATGTCCGACAGAGGACATCGTCGCCGCCTACGACAACAGCATCCTTTATACCGACTACATTCTGAGCAAAACCATCGACATCCTGCGCAAAAGCGGGACGGACGAAGGCGTGGATTCGGCATTCATGTACTTTTCCGACCACGGCGAATCGCTGGGAGAGAAGAACATGTACCTGCACGGCGCCCCGTACATCATCTCGCCGATCGAGCAGCGCCACGTGCCGTTCATGCTGTGGCTGTCCGACAGCTTTCTTTCACGCTTCCGGATCGAGGCGAAATGCCTCGCCGCCCGCTCGGGCCAATCTTTCTCGCACGACGACGTGTTTCATTCCGTCCTCGGCATGCTCAATGTGAGCACGGCCGTTTACAATCCCTCACTGGACATCTTCCATGCCTGCAGCCGAGTTGCCCGGACCGAGGCGCGGCACCCTGGGAAGGGTGTCGCGAATGCAGTTTCCGACGATGCCACATGAGAAGCAGGTGCCGATGCAAGGCCGTCTCATGGGGGCGATGTCTGATCGCTTCGTTCGCCGCATTCCTTTCGGTTTCCCTGCATGTGTTGGCCGACGAACCGGATCCTGCCGTTGAGTTTCCCTCCTTGGCGGAACTTCAGGATGCCGGCGCCGTTGTCGGCGAGATTCGCATCGTCACGGACAACATTTTCGACACCGGGGATCCAAAGGAGAACAACTTCCTGTTCCGGCTTGCGAATACCCTGCACATTCGCACCCGACCCGGCACCATCGAACGCACGCTGTTGTTCAAGAGCGGGGAGCCGCTCTCGGTGCGCCTCATCGAGGAGTCGGAGCGCCTGCTGCGCAACAACCGTTATCTCTACGACGTAAGCATTCGCCCGGTCGGCTGGCACGATGGCATCGCCGACATCGAAGTCAAGACCCGCGATACCTGGACGCTCGACCCGGGTTTCAGTTTCTCCCGCGCAGGCGGATCGAATTCGAGCGGCCTGTCCCTGAAAGAATACAACTTCCTCGGGACTGGCGTATCTCTCGGTATTTCCCGTTCTTCGAATGTCGATCGCAAGGGCACCCAGTTCGATATCGCCACAAATCATGCCTTCGACGGCTGGACCCAGATCGCTTATTCGTATGCGACGCTGGACGACGGTGAAAGGCAGTCGTTCAAGTTTGGGCGGCCGTTCTATGCGCTCGATACACGCTGGGCCGCCGGGATCAGTGCAGCGAAGGATGATCGCATCGATGCCGTCTACAGCGGCGGAGAAGTGATCGGGGAGTATCGCCACACGCAGCAATCGGCCGAGCTCCATGGCGGATGGTCGCGGGGCCTGGTCGATGGCTGGACGCGGCGCTATACGGTGGGCCTGTCGTACCAGGACGATGTCTATGGCCTCGATCCCACGCGTACCGCACCTCCGCAAATTCCCATGGACCAGAAGACCGTTGCCCCGTTTCTGCGCTACGAGGTCATCGAGGACAGCTACGAAAAACTCAAGAACCGGAATTCGATCCAGCGCACCGAGTACTTCCTGACGGGCTTCAGTTCCGGGCTGCAGCTCGGACACGCATTCACAGGCCTCGGCTCCACACGGGACCTCTGGCTCTACTCCGGCAGCGTGGGCAACGGCTACGAGTTTTCAGGCGACCATAACCTGCAGCTCGCGGGTTCGTTCTCGGGACAGTACGGTGATGGCCGGGGCGAGCGCCAACGCATCAGTGGTTCTGCGCGCTATTACCGGCCCCAGGGCACGCGAACGCTGTTCTACGCCGCGGCCTCCGCGGATGCCCTCCACAACCCGGACATCGGGGATCTGCTATTGCTGGGAGGAGACAGCGGCTTGCGCGGCTATCCCCTGCGCTATCAGAGCGGCGAGCAGCGCGTGCTGTTCACCCTCGAGGAACGCGTCTATACGGATTGGTATCCCTTTCGCCTGTTCCGGGTCGGCGGCGCGGTATTCTTCGACTACGGTCGGGCCTGGGGCGGCGACATCCAGAACACCGCGAATCCCGGCTGGCTCAGCGATGTCGGTTTCGGCCTGCGGCTGCTCAGCGCGCGTTCGGCTTACGGCAATGTCCTGCATGCGGACATTGCGTTTCCACTCAATGCGGATTCCAGCATCAAGTCCGTCCAGTTCCTGCTGAAAACCAAGGCGAGCTTCTAGGGTGGTCTTCAGGGTGCATCGCTCAGCGCGCCCCGGCTGACGCTGGCGCCATCGTCGGCTCGCAGCGTCCAGAAGGACAGCGACGACAGGGCCGTCAGCACGCCCAGGGTCAGGAAAGCATAGTGGAGGGCGCTGGTGACGGCTGCGCGGTCGGTTTGCGGTGCATCTCCCAGGTACCAGGCGGCGATCAATGAGCCGCAGGCGAGGCCGAAGGACATCGACAGTTGCTGCATCGAACTGGCGATGGTACTGGCCATGCTCGAATCGCGCGCTTCGGTATCGGCATACGCCATCGAGTTCATGGCGGAGAACTGCAGCGAATTGAAAAACCCCAGCGACAAACCCAGGCACACAATCAGTCCCACCGGTGTCGCCGACGTCACCAGGGAGAACAGGCTGATGATGACGCCGATCATGAGCGTATTCACGACCAGCACCTGCCTGAATCCGAAGCGGCCGAGCACCCGCGGTGCGATGAGTTTCATCCCCATGGCGGCGGCCGCGGCGGGCATCATCAGCAGGCCCGACTGCCAGGCCGGCAGGCCCATGCCCAACTGATACAGCAACGGCAACAGGAAGGGCAGGCCGCCCATGCCGAGCCGGGTGATGAAGCCGCCTGCGACGGAAACCCGGAATGTGCGCACCCGGAACAGGGCGAGGCGAAGCAAGGGATATTCCGCCTGGCGCGCATGCAGGACATACGCCGCCAGCAGCGCAATGGATATCACGAACAGGATGGCGGCCGAAGTCGTGTCGATGTGATGTTCGCCGAAGATTTCCAGCAGCCAGGAAAGCAGCGCGGTGCCGCTGCCGAACAGGACCAGCCCGATGACGTCGAGGGGGCGCGTGGATTCGCCGCGATAGTCCGGCATGTAGCGATGGATCAAGTACAGCGCGACCAGGCCCACCGGAACGTTGACGAAGAATATGTCCCGCCACGACAGCCAGTGCACGATCAGGCCGCCGACCGTCGGGCCCAGCAGCGGACCGATCAGAGCGGGGATGATGACGAAGTTCATCGCCATCAGGAGTTCTGATTTCGGATAGGTGCGGATGATCGCGAGCCTGCCGACGGGCATCATCATGGCCGCGCCCATGCCCTGCAGGATGCGCGCCGCCACCAGCATCGGAACATTCGTGGAGAGGCCGCACAGAATTGAGGAAAGAGTGAACAGCGCTACCGCGACGGCGAACACGCGCCGGGTGCCGAAACGGTCGGCCATCCAGCCGCTGACGGGAATGCAGACGGCCAGGCTGAGGATATAGCTGGTGACGACGGCTTTGAGGCTGAGCGGCGCCACCTGCAGGCTCGCGGCCATGGCGGGAATGGCCGTGTTCACGATGGTCGAATCGAGCTGCTCCATGAACAATGTCGTGGCTACGACCCAGGGCAGGTAACGCTTGACTATGGCGGTATCCATTCCGGCAAATAGTACCGCAGGCGTCCGCGGTGCCCGCTGACGAGTGAATGGTGAACAGGGAGCAGTGAACAGTGCAGTGAACAGCGAACGGTGAACGGTGAACGG
>CAYODB010000055.1:15960-18844 GCA_964402495.1 uncultured Bordetella sp. | reverse complement strand
AACAGCAACGTAGCCCGCATCGCCGGGATGGCGCCCGGAAGCGGTGCGGCGGGTTCTTCTGGCCCGCCGGTTGCAGTAGTCAGTCATCAATCGGCGAACAACCATCCGGCCGTTTGCTGTTTGATTTCGCTGTTCTCGTCGTTGTTAAAAGGGGGAAATAAATATGGCACTTCTGCAATCATTACTTATCTGGCCCGACAGGCCGCTGCCGTCTCTGCTGCTTCTTCTGGTGATCGCCGTTCCTGGCGCACGGTAAGCCAGACGCTCGCCCAGGTGGACCGCAACGTCACCAGCCTGCAGCACAGCGCGGCGAAGATCGATGCCAATGTGCTGAAGCTGGAGAACATTGCAGCGCGCGGCAACGATGCCGCGAATGCGCTGGCGCAATCGGCCTCGACCCAGTTCTTTGTCGCTGCGCTGGTGATGCTGATCGCATTCGGCGGCGCCTACGTGAACTTCAAGCTGATTGCCCTGCCGATGTCGGCAATGGTCGGCGGTGGCGACTACATCACCGATACGCTCCAGGCATCCGAGGTGGCCGCGTTGGTGATCATTCTGTTCGAGACGTTGATGGGGCTGTTCCTGATGGAAACTTTGCGCTTCACCAGCCTGTTCCCGCTTGGCAACATCACGGAGAAAATGCGCCGCAAGCTGATGTGGGCGTCGCTTGCAATCCTGCTGGTTCTCGCCGGGGTGGAGGTGGCGCTCGCGGTCATGCGCGACATGATCATCATGGCGGATGTCTCACTCAAGCAGGCGCTCAGCGCCGGCGACGCAGCGACGCCCGAGGCGGGCTGGGTGGCCCGCATTCCCGCCTTTGGCCAGATGATCCTGGGATTCACGCTGCCGTTCGCGCTCGCGTTCGTGGCAATCCCGCTGGAAACCTTCATTAACGCGGGCCGTGTCGTCGTGGGTGCGGGCCTGGAACTGGCGCTGCAGGCCCTTGCTTTCGTCCTGCATCTTGCGGCCAATCTGATGCGGGGCCTCGGCAGGTTTGCCATCATGCTCTACGACGTGCTGATCTTCGCGCCGCTCGCGATCGAGCGCTGGATCCTCGGCTATCGCGAGGGCGCCGCACGGCGCAACAAGCTTGGATCCGTGCCACCGATGAAACGCGCCGCTGGCTCCGGGGAGGCCATATGAAAGCGACCTCCACTCTCGCCGTCCTCGGTGCGTTTCTTTTGATCGTCGCCTGTGGTCCCACGACCAGGCATAACCGGAAGAACTGGACTACAAGACGGTGCGGGACATCCCGATCAAGCTGGACGGGATTCAGGTCGTGGCGCTCAACGTCAGCAAGCTCGAAACCGACAACGTGGATCCGCGCCGCTATCTCGACCGGCTGCAGTGGTGGGAGAAGCGCACCCGTACGGCGGGCGCATCGGACTGGAAGGTTGTGAACGACATAGAGCACCTCGACCGGATTTTTCGCAAGAACGGTTGAGCGATGGTTCGACAGTGGCCGGGGATGACCCGGCCACTTTTTTGTCCGCCACAGCTTTGTCCGGCCGTTCCCCTAGCCCCTACTGCAAGTCAATCGCGTGCTTCTTCAGATCTTCGAGGCTGACGAAATCGAGGGTGCGTTCGTGGGTGGCGGTCAGGACGACTTTCGGTGCGGCGCCCGCACGCAGGGCTTCGCGCCAGCGGGCTGCGCAAAGGCACCAGCGGTCGCCGGGTTTGAGCCCGGGAAAGCCGAAGTCGGGCATCGGCGTGCTAAGGTCGTTACCGCTTGCCCGCGAAAATTCCAGAAATTCCTTTGTCATCAGGGCGCAGACGGTATGCACCCCGCGGTCCTGCGGGCCGGTGTTGCAGCAACCGTCGCGATAGAAACCGGTCTGCGGCTTCGCCGAGCATTCGCCGAGCGGACCGCCGAGGACATTGCGGGCCCGGCTGCCGGGAGAGGTCGGATCGAAAGGCATGGGCTACTTCGCGCGCACGAACTTCAGCGTCCCGGCGTCCGCGGGCAAGGCGAGGAACAGGTTCTCTCCCCTGGTGCGCTGGCCGACAACGGATTCGAGCGCCTTGAGGAAGCGGTCGGCGAGCGATCCCGCCGGGCAGGCCGCCCGGGTCAGGGGTCCGAGCTTGAAGCTGAGGTCCCGCCCGTCGAGCTTGTACGAAGCGGACCCGCGATTGCAGTCGGCACGCACCTGCGCCTTGCCGCCCGGCTGGATCTCGAGCGTATAGCGCTCGGGCTGATCGATCACCAGCTTGTCGTTCGCAAGCTGGCCTTCCCAGTGCCAGAAGCCTAACGGGCTCGCAGCGCCGCTGACCGCAACGCCCGCAGGGGCGGCGGCCTTCACTCGCTTCAGTTGCAGGCCCTGTGCGCCGAACTCTTTGGCGGATTTCGCGGTCGCGTGCAGCGTGTCGCCTTTCTTGACGAAGCGTATGACCGACGGATTGACCGGCTTGCCGTCACGGCTTTCGACGATGAGGTCGAACTCCTCGGCCGAGATCGGGTACCAGCGGCCTTCCTCGATGACGGGCGCGCGATTGTTCCGGTAGTCCGTGATCCAGCTCAAGGTGCCGTCGGTCCGCAGCCGCAGTTCGATCCTGCGTCCCGGACCACTGGCCGAAGGGGCTTCGCCGCGGTAGGCCGCTGTTGCGGTCGCCGCATAAGTGTCGTCTGCGGACAACAGGAGGGAGGCGAGCATGAGGGCACCTCCGATGGCGAGGATCCCGAGGCGGGGGTGGCGATTCGGCATGACGGCATCCGGTGTGCGAGAGCCGCATCTTCGCGCCACGGCGCCGGCATGACAAGGGGGTGGATCGGCTAAAGCGTACTCCAATGCGCAAAAAAAGCGCTCAACGCAGAGGACGCAGAGAAAAAACGCAGAGGAAAAACTGCAGAGGAAAAACAAGTTTGAGTGTTCTATTGGTCGACGAT
>CAYODB010000055.1:0-15860 GCA_964402495.1 uncultured Bordetella sp. | reverse complement strand
GCAGAGGAAAAACTGCAGAGGAAAAACAAGTTTGAGTGTTCTATTGGTCGACGATCCAACCTCGCGAATATTGGCGACACCAGGCATCTACCCAATGGCCCCTCAATTTCACGTTTTCTTTTCCTCGTATTTGTCTTTCCTCTGCGTCCTAAAAGGGTACTCCACGCTTCGCGAGGGTATCCGCGTCCTTTGTGGTGAGAGCTAACTTGTAGAAAGCTCGCGAGCGAAGACGTCGCGATCCACGTTCGCGCCGGTGAGGACCACGGCGACCCTGCGTCCGGCGAGCCGGTCCTTTTCCTTGAGGGCTGCTGCCAGCGGCGCGGCACCGGCGCCTTCGGCGACATTGTGGGTTGCCGAGTATATCAGCCGCATCGCCTCGGCCACTTCGTCATCGCTGACCCGGACCACACGCGTGAGATGGCGCCAGAGAATTTCCAGCGCCTCCGGTTCGGGTGTGCGGCAGGCCATGCCGTCGGCGATGCGCGTGGTCACCGCATGTTCGACGGCACGACGCTGTTCGATCGAAAGCGCATAGGCCGGCGCGTGTTCCGAGACCACGCCGACGATTTCGGTCTTCAGGCCCAGTGCTTCGCGTGCCGCGATCATGCCGCAGACTCCCGAACCCAGGCCGATGGGGACGTAGGCCACGTCCAGATCCGCAACCGCCCCGAACAGTTCCAGCGAATAGGATGCGACGCCGTGCACCAGCAGGGGATGGAAAGACGGCACCAGGTGCAGCCCGCGCTGTCCGGCGATCCACGATGCGCGTTCGCGCGAGGCCTGGAAGTCGTCGCCGTGCTCAATCAGCTCGACGCCAAGCGCGCGCATGGCCGCATTCTTCTCCAGGCTGTTGCCGTGAGGCACGACGATGGTGGCGGGAATGCCGTGCTGGCGTGCGGCGAAGCCCACCGATTGCCCGTGATTGCCACGGGTCGCCGAGATCACGCCGGCAGGCTTGTTCCCGGCCGCGAGATGATCGAAATACACCAGCCCGCCGCGCAGCTTGAACGCTCCGGTCGGCGTGTGGTTCTCGTGCTTGACCCAGATGTCGGCGCCAAGCCTGGCTTTGAGCAGCGGCCAGGCATACTGCGGCGTTGGCGCCATCGTCCGGTAGACGATCGCCGCGGCGTCGTCGAGGGTTTGCAACTCGGGCAGGAAATCCTTCATGCCGCGCATTCTAAAGCTTAACGCTCACCACGAAGTCACGAAGGACGCGAAGGAACACGAAGGAGAGCAGAGGCAACAAGCACAGGATGATGTATTGTTTCGTCAGCAGCCGTAGACGCCGCCGTTGATGTCGAGCGTGGCGCCGGTAATGAAGCCGTCGTATTCGCTGGCGAGAAACACAGCGGCGCGCGCAACATCCTCGGCATTGCCGCCGCGGCCGAGCGGTATCCCGGCTACTGTCGCCTTCGCAGACTCCGCGCTCGTGTGCGTGTTGTGAAAGCTGGTGCCGAGAATCATGCCGGGCGCGATCGCGTTGACGCGCACGCCCTGCGGACCGAGTTCGGTGGCCAGCGCGCGCGTAAACGTGAGGATCGCGCCTTTCGCGGTGGAGTAGACCAGCGAGCCGGGATGGCCGCCCTTGCGACCGGCGAGCGACGACAGGTTGACGATGCTGGCGCCACCGCCCGTCTTCGCAGCGGCTATGAGATGGGGCGCAGCGGCGCGCGTGACGCGGCGAGCGCTGCCGAGATTGAGCGACATGACTTCCTCCCAGAACGCGTCGTCGGCCTCGGGCAGCGTCTTGCGCGCCACCAGCGAACCGGCGTTGTTCATGAGCACATCCAGTCCGCCGAGAAATTTCACCGCCTCATTGACGAGCCGTTCGCATTCGGGAGATTTCGTGAGATCGGCCGCGGCGTGAGCGTACCGCCGGCCGAGCGCTTTCGACTCAGCCTCCAATCCGCGGGCCGCATCCCCGCTGCTGCGATAGTGGACAAATACGTCGCAACCGGCCGCGAGAAGCTGGCGGCTGATGGCCAGACCGATGCCTTGTGCGCCGGCGGTGACGAGGGCGCGTTTGCCGTGGAGTTTATGCATGGGGGAGAACATGGGGGGAAAGGCGTACTTTTGATGGTTATAGAGGGCTATTATAAATGGGCGAAGACGAGCGTGATGACAGGGAAACGCGTTGCGGAGTAGGGAAACAGGAGCGATTGTGATTTCCAGGACTCCTGAAATATGCCAGAACGTTCTACTTTCCAGGTGTTCGAATAATGGGGCGGCTTAGGCCGCCACTTCGCCTTTGCCGGACATCGCGTATTTCGATACTCTGTACCTTCACTCAAGATTAAAAAAACAGAATGTCCGTCGCCCCGAACCCGGCTGCAGATATCGAAGCCGAGACGCAACGACAGAAAACTGCGCTCCTCTACCGGAACTCCGAAATTGTCCTGGGCGTAACGATTGTCAATGCTTCGTTGCTCGCCTATGTAAATAACACTTTGCACGCCTCCGCCGATGTCGCATTCGCGTGGTGGGGCATTCTCGTAGCCATCTCGGCAGGACGATATCTGCTGACACGCCGCTTCCTGGCGGCAAATCCGGATGCGGCCACCGCGCCGGCGTGGCGCCGGCGCTATATGGCCGGCATGGCATTGGCGGCCGCCACCTGGGCCGTGGGATCGGTTCTGTTTGTTTGGCATGCGCCCGACGGCGCTCGCTTGTTCACCGGCCTGGTCGTCGCGGGCATGGTGGCGGGCGCGGTCCCGACCCTGGCTCCCGTCCCCGCAGCCTTCCGTGCTTTCACCCTGCCGGCGCTTATTCCACTGGCTGCGGCCATATTGCTGCAAGCGGATTCGGTCCTTGGCTGGGCATTCGGTTCCGTGACCCTTATTTTTCTCGCTGGCATGCTTCTGAGCGCGCGCTACCTGCACGAGATACTCGACGTTTCGATTCGCCTGGGATTGGAGCAAGGCCGCCTCGTCGCACAGCTCGAGCAGGCGCGCGACGTCGCCGAAGCCGCACTCGCGGAGCGCAAGCGCGCCGAAGCGACGCTGCAGGCCAGCGAAGAACGCTCACGCATCATCCTGCAATATTCACCCATAGGCATCCTGCACTACGACAACGAGCTCGTCGTCACCTACTGCAACGATCGCATCGCGCGGATACTCCAGGTTCAGAGGGAAGGGCTACTCGGCTTCAACCTGAAGGCGCTTGGGGACCAGCGGGTGTTGCCTGCACTGCGGGCTGCCAGCGACGGGAAAGAAGGTGCGTACGAAGGTGAATTCGTATTGCGCCACAACGAAGCCAAGGTCTGGGTGGCGTTGTCCTGCATTCCTTTTCACAGCGACCTTGGCCGGGACGAGGGAGGCATCGCCTTCGTCGAGGACATAACCGACCGCCGGCGTTCCGAGGAGGAGATACGCAACCTCGCCTACTTCGATTCGCTGACCCGTTTGCCCAACCGGCGCTTGATGCTGGATCGCCTGGGACACGCGATGACTGCCGGCAACCGCACCCGGGAATTCGGCGCGCTGATGATCCTGGACCTGGACCATTTCAAGAGCATCAACGATACGCAGGGACATGATGTCGGCGATCGCCTGCTGCTCGAAGTCGCCCAGCGGGGCACGGCCTGCGTGCGGCAGGGTGATACCGTTTCCCGCCTGGGCGGAGACGAGTACGTGATCCTGCTGGAGGCGCTGGGCGCGACGGAGCAGGTCGCCGCGACGAACGCGGAGAACGTTGCCGAGAAGATCCGCCTCGCCATCAATCTGCCCTATGTGCTGGGCGGCAGCGAGGCCGAGTACTTCAACACCACCAGCATCGGCCTGACACTTTTTTGCGGCCAGAGCGACGCGGCGGAGACCCTGCTGAAACAGGCCGACCTTGCCCTCTATCAGGCCAAGGGTGCGGGTCGCAATGCGGTTCGCTTCTTCAACCCCGCCATGCAACTGGCGATTGAAACCCGTACCACCCTGGCAGGGGCGCTGCGGCGCGGTCTGGACAAAGGCGAGTTCCGCCTGCATTACCAGCCTCAGGTCGACCGGGATGGCCGGCTGATCGGTGCCGAGGCGCTGATCCGCTGGTTGTCTCCGGATCAGGGAATGATCTCACCCGCCCAGTTCATTCCCCTTGCCGAAGAGTCGGGGTTGATCCTCCTCCTGGGCCAGTGGGTGCTGGACACGGCCTGTGCCCAGCTCAAGACCTGGTCGCAGGATATTCATACGCGTGATTTGCGGCTCTCCGTAAACGTAAGCGCCCGCCAATTCCACCAACCGGATTTCGTCAAATACGTCCGCCAAAGCCTGCTCGCCAGCGGCGCCGATCCGGCCCGGCTGAAACTGGAGCTGACCGAGGGCGTGGTGCTCGACAACGTGGATAACGTCGTCAGCCGCATGCGGCAGATGAGTGCCCTGGGTGTGGGTTTCGCGCTGGATGACTTCGGCATCGGCTATTCCTCCCTCTCCTATCTCAAGCGGCTGCCGCTCGATCAGGTCAAGATCGACCAGTCCTTTGTCCGCGACATTCCGGGTGACCCGAACGGTGTTGCGATCGTGCGCGCCATCCTGGCCATGAGTCATTCGCTTGGGTTGGACGTTATCGCCGAGGGCGTCGAGACCGAGGAACAGCGAGACTTTCTTGCCCAGCATAACTGCCAGGGGTATCAAGGCTATCTGTTCAGCAAGCCACTGCCGATCGAGGAGTTCGACCAGTTTGCGACGCGGGTTCAGCAGATGCCTTTTCGCTCCGACGCGGAGTAAACGCCGGACGTACAAAGGGCGCGACTTGCGTCACGCCCTTTGCGTTTGCTTCGACGCCTCCGGAAAGATAACCCTCAAACACGGGGGTCCAAAGTGGTCGCCACCCTGTCCGCATCAGGCACACCGATTGCGGCGCGCACAACAGCGAACTCCCGGGCAACAACCGGTTCGTCAGCCTTGGGTTTGAGCATCTCCCCGACAGCATGCGGAAGCGATATCAGTAAGCGCTCCTCGCGCGGCAGTGTCAAGCGCATTTACATCTGTTGATCTCCGTCCATAACGAAAAACACGAAGGGACACGAAGAAAGACAAAGACAGCAGGGATTGGGCAAGTGGAAAGTGTGGGCCGCGACGAGGAGGGCCTCAGCTATGGCATGGAGTGGGTGCGTCACCACGATCGCTACGAGCCGGCACCCGTCGCGCGAGCGGCCCCGGCGGCCGGTTCGTGCTGCGCGGCACACTCCTGAGAAAGGACTCAGGACCAGTGCTCACCGCAGATGCTTGAAGAAGAGTACGTGCTCAATCAGAAAAAGGCTAAAGTGCAATCAAGAAGGAGACCGGAGATAAGCGATTTATTATCTCTCCCGTTGTCTCGGGGCATGGCAGCCGTTCATCGGGCCCTTCGCATGGTAGCGCCTCGGGGAGACGACATCCCGCCGCGCGTCGCTCCGGCACCTGCAGCAGCAGACGCGTTACCGGCACCAGCAGCGATGATAGTGGTGTTGTTGGCGCTCAGCGCACCTTACTTCCTGCCGTATGGCGGCCGCAGCAGCGGACCGGCGTTTGCCCTGGCGCGTCGGCCCCAGGGTGACCGTCATCGGCGGGTCCCTCGTTGCAGCAGCGGGGCTGGCCCTCGCTACCCTCATCCCATCCTGGTCGGTTGCACTGTTGTGTTCGCGCTGGTGGGGGCCGGCGTTGATCGGGTTCGTCGCGCATGCGACCAATCTTGCGACGGCCTTGATGATTATTGCGGCGATGCTGCTGGGTGTGGCGGCGAGCGCGCGGATGCTCAGGATGCTGAGGTAGTCACGGCACTTCCCGTGACTGAAGGCGCAGACGGATTGCCGGGCCTAAGGCTGCGGACTGCGCGATTTCGTCCGCCGCGACCACATGTTGAGGCCCTCGACCAATGCGGAGAATGCCATTGCCGCATAGATGTAGCCCTTGGGTATATGCGCGCCGAAACCTTCGGCGATGAGCGTCGTTCCGATCATCAGCAGAAAACCAAGTGCCAGCATCACGATGCTGGGATTCGCCAGTATGAAGTTCGCGAGCGGCGTGGCAGCGAAGAGCATGACGGCCACGGTGACCAGGACCGCCACGACCATGATCGGGATATGCTCGGTCATGCCTACGGCGGTGATGATGCTGTCGATCGAGAACACGAGGTCGAGGACAAGGATCTGGCCGATCGCAGCGGTAACCGTCAACGTCGCGGTCTTGCTCTCGAACATGTCAGACCCAGGCTCCGGATCGACGCTGTGATGGATCTCCTTGGTCGCCTTCCATACCAGGAACAGGCCGCCTGCGATCAGGATCAGGTCTCGCCAGGAGAAGCCCTGCCCGAACACTGAAAAGAGGGGATCCGTCAACCGGACAATGATCGCGATGGTGCCAAGCAGCGCCAGGCGCATGACCAGGGCAGCGCCGATGCCCAGGCGACGAGCCCTCGCACGTGCGTGCTCGGGGAGCTTGTTTGTGAGGATCGAGATGAAGATGAGGTTGTCGATGCCGAGCACGACCTCCATCACGATCAGCGTGACCAGGGCCACCCAGGCAGTCGGATCGGCAATCAGGGTTGACAGATAGTCCATGTTTGGTAACGGTAGGGCCGGAACCCCAGCATCTCATAAAATCCCGTGAGGCGGAACAGGGTGCGGTGGTTGGCATGGGCAATTGATAGTAGCTAATTGAGAGTCAGACCCGAGTTTCGACATTTCCTCGAAAGTAAAGTACCCAAAGCGCCGGGGCAGCCAAACTTTCCCTGTTGCTCCCCGGGAGGGCGGTAAAAGGCAAAGTCTGGGCACCTTGGTATTGTTCGTCGCTCGGCAACCCGCGGAAATTTCTATCCGCGCCGATGTCGATCTGGCCAGGCGCCGTTCGACCAATGAGAGAAGCACATTGCCAACTGAAAGGAATCGACCATGCCAAGCACCATCCGTCTTCACCGCGTTCTCCGTGGCACGCCCGAACGGGTATTCCGCGCGTTCACCGATCCCGATGCCATGGCCAAGTGGCTCCCGCCGTACGGCTTCACCGGAAAGGTCCACCAGATAGATGTGAAGGTGGGCGCCACGCACAAGATGTCCTTCACCAACATGACCAGCGGGAAGAGCCACTCTTTCGGCGGGACATATCTCGAGATCAAGCCGAACGAGATCATCCGCTACACGGACAAGTTCGACGATCCGAACCTGCCCGGGGAAATGCAGGTCACCGTGACAATGAAGAAAGTCTCATGCGGGACAGCACTGACGGTCGTGCAGGAAGGCGTGCCCGATGTCATTCCCGCCGAGGCTTGCTACCTCGGGTGGCAGGAGTCGCCTTGCAACTGGCGAACCTGGTGGATCCGGAAATCCCGGATTGATTCCGCCCAGCCTCCGTTGGTTAATTGGGGTCAGACTCGATTTTCATCTTTGCCGCTTTGTGGTCGGGTACACGGGTAGCAATTAAATCGAGTCTTACCCTATATTTCTCTTCCGCAACCCATCTGGCGCGCGCCGGACATCCGGCGTAACCTAAGCTGACAATCCTTCGCCTGCGGGCGGACCACTACCTGGGGAGAATCAAAATGAAAACCGCGCTGCTGCTGTGCCACGCTCTGCTTGCCACCGGATTCATGGTCCCGGCCCACGCCGCGGACATCGAGGCTGGCAAAACCAGGGCTTTTGTCTGTACGTCCTGTCACGGCGCCGACGGCGTCAGCGTCAGTGCCGCCATTCCCAACCTGGCCGGGCAAAAGACCGCCTACCTGGCCAAGCAGCTCAAGGCCTTCAAGGACGGCAGCCGCAAGGATCCGCTGATGAATGCCATCGCCACCCAGCTCGATGCCGCCGACATCGACAACCTGGCAGCGTTCTGGAGCAGCCTCCCCGGCGCAGCCACCGCGGCGGCTTCCGCGATCCCGGCCCACATCGAGCGGACCCGGCTGCAGTTCCCGGAAAACTACAAGCGGGATTTCGTCCACTACCACTCCATCAACTTCCCCGAGCGCGGCCAGGTGCGCAAGTACTTCGTCAACAAGGCGGCATTTGACGCCGCGGCGGAAGGCAAAGCGATGCCACAGGGTTCGTATTTCCTGGTCGAGGTCTACGCCGCGAAAATGGACGCAGCGAAGAAACCGGTGGTCGACGCCGACGGCCTGTACGAGCAGGAGAAGCTGCTGCTCTATACCGCCATGGAAACCCAGCCGGGCTGGGGCGAGGAGTTCCCGGACCTGATCCGCAATGCTGACTGGAACTACGCCCTGTTCAACACCGACAAGACCGTTCGCGCTGGCGTGAACCAGGCCGAGTGCCTGGCCTGTCACAAGCCGCTGGACAAGGACAGTTACCTGTTCCTGGTCAAGCCGCTGCAGGAAAAAGTCAAGGCGCGCTAGGGCATAGGGCCTTTCACCGCAAAGGCGCAAAGTACGCAAAGGAATGCAATGCAGGGCTGGTGTTAAGACATGTCATCGCAAAGCCGTACACTACGCAAAGGAAGGCGATACCTGGTTGGGGTCAGACTCCATTTTCGACACTAGCTCGAAGAGCCGAATTCAGTGAATGAGCCGATGGTCGAAAAGCCGCAAACGCAACCACTGGAAGAGCGCCCCTTCGTCGTTCCCTGCGCCCATCTGTCGCTGGACGCCCCTTGGCGCTGGCTGCGGCTCGGCTGGCAGGATTTCAGGAGCGCGCCGCGCCTGTCGCTGATCTTCGGCATTGTCATCATGCTGATTAGCGTGGCCGTGTCGGCGCTGGCGTGGTCGCTCGGCAGGTTTGCCCTGCTGGCAGCCTTGCTGTCCGGCTTCGTATTCGTGGCGCCGCTGATCGCCGTGGGACTGTACTGTGTGAGCAGGGAACTCGGTGCCGGGCGCACGCCCTCATTGCGGCAGTCCTTCGTGCTCGCGCGCCGGGTTGCCGGCCAGGCCGGGGTATTTGCACTGGCGCAACTCGTGATCCTGCTGGTGTGGTCGCGCGCCGGGATGATGCTTAGCGCCTTCTTTCCGGTGGACGCGAACGACACCGCCATGCTGTTCGAGTACCTCGCGGTCGGTTCGGCCATAGGGACGGTCTTCGCCGCGCTGACCTTCGCGACCGCGGCCGTGTCGCTGCCGATGGTTGCTGACCGCGACGTGGACATGATCACTGCCTGCATTTCTAGCATCAACGCCGTGCTGCGCAACAAGCCGGCGATGTTGCTCTGGGCGGTGATGATTGCCGTACTGACTGCCGTGGGCTTCGCGACGGCCTTCCTCGGCTTGGTCGTCATCATGCCGTGGCTGGCCTATGCCGCATGGCATGTATATCGGGAAACGCTGCAGCCGGGCGATTGGCCCATGCTGGATTGAGGGTAGGTGCGCGACAAGGAGCAGCCACGGAAAACGTGGTCTGTCCCTGAGGTTTACTGAGGTTTCATGTCCTATTGTCGCTATTGTCGCTATTGTCGCCGGCCGCCTATCTGACGAGACCCGCCTCGCGGAAGTAGCGCAAGGCCCCAGGGTGGATCGGTATCACGGCATCGCTCGGGACCATGTCTTCAGGCGTCAGCACGAGGAGGGCGGGATGGAGCCGACGGAAATCGTCAAAATTCCCGAGCACCGCCTTCACCAGGGCATAGGCGAGGTCGTCGCTCAGCCGGGCTGAAGTCAGGAGCAGTGTGCGCGTTCCGAACGTGGGCACATCATCCGGGTTGCCGGCGTAGAGCCCGCCTGGAATGAAAGACTCGACGAAATAGGGATGCGCGGCGACAAGCCGATCGATGGGCGGTCCCGACACGCGCACCAGCTTCGCGTGACACTGGGACGTCGCTTCCTGGGTCAATCCGTTCGGATGTCCCGCCTCAAAGATGATGGCGTCGACGATGTTGCCGCAAAGGGTGCGGTTCTGCTCGGCAGGCCCGCCCTCGAGCAACCGATTGAAATCCGATATGGTCCAACCGTAGAATTCGAGAACGGTGTCGCGGGTGACGGTATAACCCGCGCCGCTCGTGCCGAGCCCGATGCGCTTGCCCCGGAGATCCTGGAAATCACGTATTCCAGAATCGGCGCGCGCCACGACGGTGAAAGATTCCGAGTGCAGCGCGAACAGGCTGCGCAAATCCGTATTGGCGCCCGCTTTCGAGAAAGCCCGTTCGCCACGGAAGGCGGCGTACGCGACATCGGACTGTGCCAGACCGAGCTTGGTCTTGCCGCGGAGAATTCGCTGCAGGTTCGCCAACGAACCCTCGGAACTCACCGCAATGCACGCTCCCGCATCGGCTTCGTCTGACAGATTGAACAGGCGGCAGATTGCGTTGCCAACGGGATGATAAATGCCGCCAGGGGTACCCGTGGCGATGGTGAGCGGTACGGGCTTCAGAACGACGGACAGCGCCGTGCAGCCGGCGAGCACACAGGCTGTAGCGGCGGCAAGCATAGACAATGTGCGGCGTTGCATGTTCATAGGCCCGGGTGCCCCACGGGACGCGAATCACGCGTCCAGTCGATACTGCACCTTCGATCCATCGCGCTCGAATTGAGCGTGCACCCACCGGCCCTGATCGTCGTACCAGATGCTGCCGGCAAGGTAGGGCGAGATGAATTGGTGGCGCGTGGCGTGAACTTGCTCACCGGCGATCATCACACTCTCGTCCGCAAGTTTGCGCGCACTGACCCCGATGACGCCGCCGTGCTGGGCGTCGATCAGCACCTGCTGTTCGAGAACCTCGGGTGTCCAAAGGCTGTTCGATGTCAATGCGTTCGCCGCCGCGATGTAAGGCCCGTTTTTGCTGACAACTCGAAAACCTTCCGCTACCGCGCTGCCCACCACGGAAATCTTCTCGCCATGTTCCGTTGTGTCGCTTTTCAGCGAAACCAGCATTCCGTCGCGCCAGTATTCCTCCGAGCGGTGGCTGAACGAGAACACGGTCAGGAACAGGACCTTGACCACCATCTTGATATCGGTGGTGACGCGCATTTCGCCGTTTCCCGTGGTCGAAACCGTGTGCGCGCCGATCCTGTCACCCTTGTAGAAGATCGAGAAGCGGCGGTTGGTCGAATCGCTCGGCAAGCTAACGCGTGGCTGCGCAAGCGGTACAGTCGGCATTGCATACATCGCCGCAGCGGCGAGCGCCGACAGCAGGAGTTTTCGGCGCGGCAGCTCCATTCGGTTCATTCGCATACGGCGCAAGTGAAAATGACTGATTCCGCCCCCATTTGCTACTTACTACTGGGCATGGAAAGGGCAAGCACCGACGCCGTCGAATCGTCGTTCGTCTCGCCCATTGCCAGGGGGAGCGCCAATTCCGGCGACCACGAATATCGGTAGCGCCAGGGCCGTAACGAATAGCCGTTTCATGGGGACTTTCTCTCATGTTGTGGGTGAGCGAATTTGCGCATGACGTATTCCGTTTGCGCTGATTGCAGGCGACGGCCGGGTAAATGCAAAACCGGCCGCGCGTTCGCGCCAGTTCGCATGTCGGCGGGCGGGTTGTAGCGAGACGCAACATAGTGGCGGCGATTGGGCGGCGCGATTCCGCCCTCGGACGCGAAAGCGTCTTCTGCCGCGTCATGTGAGCGAGCGTCGCCTATCGTGTGCGGCCGGATAGTCATGATTGACCTCCAGAGTTATATATGATGACCCAGCCTGTGCGGGTCCATCCAATACAGCATAGCGTCCGCACCAGGTGCGGTCTGTGCGCCAGAGCACGTTCCCAAACGCCGAAAGCGGGGGATAGACCACGCTTTCCCGCCAGGACGGGCTCGACCACTTCGCCGATATGGGTTGACTCGTCAACGTCGAGAAGGGCATACGACCAGGTTTCGGGTGACGGGGCGGGTGACGAGTTGGCGAGCGGAAAAAGTTTTTTGCGTACTGCAGGCCCGATCCCACTTTTCACTGCGGACGAATCAGCTCGGGCTGCACAAATTTCACCTTTACCGTTATGGCCTGCCCGGGAAACCGATAGCTTGCCAGAGTGGGTCTTCTGCGCGCTCACTTCCCCGACGCAGGGAAAACGTGGTTTATCTCCGATTAATTCCAGTCTTGGCATCCTACCGTTCGGAGTGCTAGCAACACGCGCTCTAAAGTTTGTGGCGAAATGCCCGTGAACAGTGATGACCTGCTCGGAGGCTCGCGCCATGCAATTACTTGATGCAATCGAAACACAAATGACCGGCAATCGCCTGCCGCTGGTGGGCATTACCGTTTCCGCGGTGCCCTCTAGCAATACGCCCATCGTTCTCGCGCTGCATTGGCATGGCTTCATCGAGCACACGCTGCATGTCCATGCGCCGGATGACGATGCGCCGGCGGGCGAAACCGTTCGTTACGAGCCTGTGCCTTCATCGTGTCTTCAGATCACCCAGCGCTGGGACCGGGTGACGGATCTGGATTGCGCGGTTATCGAAGTGGCGTGGGAGCTGGGTGCGTGGAATCTCAGACGCACTGAAGCGCGGCCTTTTTTGCGGCCCGGTGCACCGGCTGCGGAAGTGTGCGAATGCGAAATGGTTTTTGGACGGCCCGAGATTTTGCACGACGGATTGTCGCTGGCGGTATCCGAGGTTCCCGATGCCGATGATCTGGTCGAAGCGGCCGGAAGAATGGGTTATCTGTTCTGGCAATTTCACCCGGTGCGAGGCGGAATCTGGAATGACGCCGGCAAGGACCTCACGTTGGAGCGGGGCGGATATCGCAATCCTTCCTGTCCCGCAGATAGCGTGCCGGTTGAAAATCCGCAAGCCTTGCGCCGATCACGGCAAATCGTTTATGAGTTTGGAAAATCAGATGGGGAGTCGGACCACGCTATGCCCAAGTAACGCCCGGGAGCGCCGTCTGGGCTATTGGTGCCAAGTGGCGCATGCGCCGATCCTCGTGGGAAGTCACGTGATAGAGACCGCCAGAGAGTTCGAGCCGCAGCCGACTAAGGAGCGATAGGGGCAGGCCTTGCCTTTTGCCTCTCCCGAAGAGTAATTGAGTTTATCGGTTTGCCCGTACGAGCGAAACGGGCAAAAGGCCAGGCCTGACGCTGTCGCTTCTATACTTCTTGACCCTCTCGCTTCTATAGCGGCGGCATGAGCATCGTTTTGTTGACGAACTCACGTGCGCGACGTAATGGAATCCACTCTTGAGGCTCCGGTCGAAATCCGCCCTGTGCCGGCGCGAACCGATGTCTCGAGCGAACGCGACATTTTCCTGAATTCATAGACCGTCAGAGCCATGCCGACGACGGTCAGAGAAAAGCAGAACATTCCCCAATAGAGAAGCGCCGAGTCACCCATTTTGTTGTCCTTTCAAGGCCAGCACTTTGAAGTAGATGCCAAAGCAAAGAATCGAAGGCACCCAGGTTGCGGTGAACAAGCCCTGGTCTTTTTGACCGTTGAACCAGAGATAGGCGGAAATGGCGAATGACACCATTACGGCCAGCAGAATGCATACGTCGGACATCTTGATCATGAACTTGCCTCCTCGGTTGGGCAGCGGTTGATCGAGCGGCTGCCTGTTACTCATTGGATATTCCAGAATCCCCACGCGGCGACCATCAGGCAACCCACGGCCGCGGCAGCATGCACTCGAACACTTGGCTCGCCGGGCAACGTCATCACGAACGGGATGATCTCGAACGCGCCCAGCGGCAACCAGGCTACGAAGACCAGGGCCAGCGCGAATGCCGATATACCTACCAGTCGCCGCAATTTCATGAACTGTTGTTGTCCTCGATGGAAGGCACTTGGGAACGAGCCTGAAACAGAAAAAAAGAGCCAAACCTGAGCGGCTTGGCTCTCCCTACGCTAGCGCCGTCTTAGTTCGGGATCATCACGCTGTCGATCACGTGGATAACGCCGTTGCTCGCCACAATGTCAGTCTTGACGACATTCGCGCTATCCACCTGGACGCCACCATTGCTGGTGGTAATGGTCAGATCGCTGCCCTCCACGGATTTCGCGGAGCCTGCCTTGACGTCAGCGGCCATGACCTTACCCGCGACCACGTGATAAGTCAGGACCTTTGTCAACATCGCTTTGTCCGCCAGGAGCGCATCCAGTTGCGCCTTGGGAATCTTCGCAAACGCCGCGTCCGTGGGCGCAAACACCGTGAACGGGCCCTTGCCCTTCAGCGTGTCGACCAAGCCGGCCTTCTGGATCGCCGTGACGAGGGTGTTGAATGAGCCTGCCGATACAGCCGTATCGACAATGTTCTTTTCAGCCGCGACGGAGACATTGGAGACAGTGGCCGCGACGATGGCAAGTGACGCTACAAATTGGGATAATTTCATTTTCGATCCTTTGAGGTTGGGAATAAACAGCAGGTTGATAAATTACCGATGATGCCTAACAAGGGCTCGGGTCAGGTGCCAGTCAACTGCGAGCAACCCGTGCCCGACTTCGCTACTTGGTCTTGCAGTAAAGTTAGTCTTGCAGTAAAGCCGTGTCGGGGAAGCGCTGGCCGGCCAGAAGGATGTCGACGATGGTTTCGGCACGCGCAAATTTGCGAAGCTTTACGATTTCGCGTCCGCGCATTTCTATTAGAGCCACAACTGTCCGGGCGCGGGTACCGGAGGTTTCATACTGAACGAACACGGTGATAGGGTCGTTGGTGGGAAAAAACATCACATTCGATCCCTCGATGATTTCGCCGCGGTCCGCGCGCTGATGAAGGTGCTGATGGATGGCGGCTTCGCCATGCCATGACAGCAACATCCCCAGCGGCGCCGCGCTGTATTCGTACGTCGCGTCCTCGGCGAACCATCCGGTTTGTAAATCTCGCTGGGGGCTCTCGGCCAGGGTTGCCTGCCCGCGGAAGGCCACACTCGCCCTGGCGATCAGGTCGCTGCCGCCGTCAGCGACTTCGGCCGCGGAATTGAACGATGAAAAAATCAGTGTCACGGTGGCTACGGATAACCTCAGGAACGCTTTCATTTGAATCTCCCCTTCAAGTGTGAGAATGAGTAGGTCAGCGGTGTATGTTGATCAACGCGGGTTCTGACTCATCGCGGACCCAGTTCGCTGCGGCCGCTCGATCATCGCGTAAGCGGAGTGGTTGTGGATGGATTCGAAGTTTTCCGCCTCCACCGTGTAGGCTTCCACATTCGGTTCGCGTTCCAGGCGCCGTGCCACGTCCCGCACCAGGTCTTCGACGAACTTCGGGTTGTCGTAGGCGCGCTCGGTAACGTATTTCTCATCGGGTCGCTTAAGCAGGCCATATATTTCACAGGAAGCCTCCTCTTCAACGAGACGAATGATGGGCTGCAGGGCATCGACGGCCTCGCGCAGTTGCAGCGTGACGGTGATGTGCGAGCGTTGGTTGTGAGCGCCGTAAGCGGAGATCTCTTTCGAACAGGGACACAAACTCGTTACAGGCACGACAATGCGCACGCGTGTAATCCGATTGCCGGACTGCGTTATCTCGTCCGTAAAAGTCACGTCGTAGTCGAGCAGGCTCGGCACCCCCGAAACGGGCGCGTGCTTGCGCAGGAAGTAGGTGAAGCGCATCACCAGGTACCCCGCCTGCGCTTCCAGCCGTTTCAGCACGTCGTTGTGGAGGGCGCGCACTCCGGCAAGCGACAAGGGTTGCGAGTGCGCCTCGAGCGCTTCGATGAAGCGCGACATGTGCGTGCCTTTGAGGTGCTTCGGCAAACCCACAAACATATCGAACTCGGCGACGGTGGCCTGGTTCGATCCGTCCGGTCCAGCGATACTCACTGGGTGGCGGATGGACTTGATGCCCACCCGGTCTATTGCCAGTTCACGCTCGTCTGCGCTGTTCTGCAGATCGGGAAGTAGGAAGCGTTCGGGTGCGTTCATGATTGCTGTATATGGACAGGGTTACGGGGTTAAGTTTGTTGTCTAGGACAAATAGTCCGATAACATGGACATCATGTCAACACCTATTTGAATAAAGCCCTAAATAGATGGGCATTATATGGACAAATAGCGCGTGGGTAGGCGTGTGCGGTTTCTGGACTTCTCGGGGT
>CAYODB010000054.1:0-18870 GCA_964402495.1 uncultured Bordetella sp. | reverse complement strand
AGTCGGACCTTGCCTTGACATCCGCGGGGCTTGCGCAGGCCGCAGCGGCGCGCCCGGGCTGGGATCCTCGCGACTGGAGCCTGGATCAGGCGGCACGCGTCTATCTGCTGCTGGCAGCCGGCAGCGACGGGCCGGTTTTCTCGCGGCGCCTGGATCAGTTGTGCATTACCGCGGACATCGGCGAACTGGTGGCTTTCTACAGCGGACTGCCGCTCTATCCGGACCAGCCGCGCCATGTGCTGCGCGCAGCGGAAGGGGTGCGCACCAACATGAAGGCCGTATTCCAGGCTGTGGCGCACCGCAATCCCTATCCTGCGGAACAGTTGCCGGAGGCGCCCTGGAACCAGATGGTGCTGAAAGCCCTGTTCATAGGCATCAGCCTTGATCCGATTGTCGGCCTTGACCGCCGATCAAATCCCGAACTGGCGCGCATGCTGCGCGATTACGCACACGAACGCTGGTCGGCCGGGCGGCCTGTCAGTCCCGAGCTTTGGCGTTGCGTGGGGCCGCATGCGACCGGCGCCATGCTTGCCGACCTCGGGCGGGTGCTGGAGAAGGGGACCGGTCCCGAGCGCGCAGCCGCAGCATTGGCCCTGGCGAGCTCGCCCGATCCCGCGGCAACCGGGCTATTATGGTCATACCCGGATCTCTCGGTTGCCGTAACCGAAAACAAGGTGAGCTGGCAGGCGATCGCCAATCCTGCCTGAGCCCGCCGATTACTGGAGGAAGCCCATGCGATTCATCGACCCGCACATCCACATGAGTGCCCGTACCACGGACGACTATGAGCGCATGGCGGCCGCGGGCATCGTCGCGCTGATCGAACCCGCCTTCTGGCTGGGACAGCCGCGCACGCAGGTCGGCAGCTACATCGATTACCTGTCCAGCCTGGTGGGCTGGGAACGCTTCCGTGCCGCGCAGTTCGGCATCCACCACTACTGCACCATCGGCCTGAACAGCAAGGAAGCCAACAACGAGGCTCTGGCCGAGCAGGTGCTGGAAATTCTGCCGCGTTACCTGATGAAGGAAGGCGTGGTGGCAGTGGGTGAAATCGGCTACGACGACCAGACACCTGTCGAGGACAAGTACTACCGCGCGCAACTGGCGCTGGCGAAGGAGTTCGGCATGCTGGTGCAGGTCCACACGCCGCACCGCGACAAGAGGAGCGGCACCATCAAGAGCATGGAAGTGGCGGTGGAAATGGGCGTCGCGCCGAACAGCGTGGTCATCGACCACAACAACGAGGAAACCGTGAAGGACGTGCTCGACCGCGGGTTCTGGGCAGCGTTCACGATTTATCCGAATACCAAGATGGGCAACGAGCGCATGGTCGAGATCGCCCGCATGTATGGTTCCGACCGGATTTTCATCGACTCCAGCGCCGACTGGGGCGTGTCCGATCCGCTGGCGGTTCCCAAGACCGCGCGCCTGATGCTGGACCGCGGCATATCCGCCAAAGACGTCGAGGCTATCTGCTACGGCAATGCCTTGAAGGCCTTCGGCCAGAGCGGCCAGATGAAAGAAGAACACTGGCTCAGTCCCGCACCGGTGGATCAGCGCATGTTGTTCGAAGGCAATTCCGTATTGCGCGGGCAGACGCCGAAAGTCGGCGAGGTGCCCTCCGCCGACCAGCGCGCCGGCGAGGTTGTTTTCAAGTAAGGCGTTGCGAGGCCTATTGCCGACATCGCCAGAAAGCGCACAAAACATGGAACTGGTCAGGAAAACGGGATTGCCCGACTCTGAAGCTGTCTACCAGCAGGAGTTCGTGGTGCGCTACGATTTTCCGGTGTATTTCACCGAGCATCTGTTCTCCCGCGACAATCCCATTTTCAAACAGGTCGTGCTGCGCAAGGAGCCCGGCAAACGCCATCGCTTCGTGGCATTCGTGGACTCCAACGTGTCTTCGAGTTGGCCCACGCTGGTGCACGACATCGTCGCTTATGCCGAGGCGCACGCGGATGCAATGGAACTCGTCGGCCGGCCCGAAATCGTGTCCGGCGGCGAACACGTGAAAAACGATCCGGCCTTGCTGACCAGCCTGCAGAAGCGCCTGGTCGATCTCGGCATCGATCGCCACTCCTATGTGGTAGGCATCGGCGGTGGTGCGTTCATGGACATGATCGGCTTTGTCGCTGCAACCACCCATCGCGGCATCCGCCATATCCGCGTACCCACCACGGTACTGGGGCAGAATGATTCGGGTGTGGGGGTGAAGAACGGCATCAACGCTTTCGGCGTCAAGAACCTGCTGGGCAGTTTCGCACCCCCCTTCGCGGTCCTGAACGATGCCGCGTTCCTGCGAACCCTGCATCCGCGCGACAAGATCGCCGGCATCGCCGAAGCGGTGAAAGTCTCCCTGATCCGCGACGGGCAGTTCTACAACTGGCTGGAAGCCAGCGCCGGAGCCCTGCGCGAATGCGAACCGGCGGCCATGGCGCGCATGATCCGGCGTTGCGCTGAACTGCACATGCACCAGATCGCCCAGTGCGGCGACCCGTTCGAGACCGGCAGCGCCCGTCCCCTGGACTACGGTCATTGGTCCGCCCACAAACTCGAGGCGCTGACCGCGCATGAAATACGGCATGGTGAGGCGGTGGCCATCGGGCTCGCGCTGGATACGCGCTATTCGGTGCAGATCGGCATGTTGCCGGCAGGCGGCGAGGATCGGGTCTACAAGCTGCTCAAGAAGCTGGGTTTCTACCTGTGGCATCCGGCAATGGAAACGCGCGACGAGCAGGGTCGGCTGCTGCTCCTGCGCGGGATCGAGGAATTCCGTGAGCACCTCGGCGGCGAGCTCACCATCACGCTGTTGCGCGACCTTGGGCAAGGCGAGGAAGTGCACCAGATGGATACCAACGAAATCCTGCACGCGATGACCTGGTTGCGCCGCAAGGAGACCGGTCAATGAAACTGGGCGGAACCGGCGGGCACCTGACTTATTGCAGCAACATCCATCCGGGCGAGAGCTGGCCGGAGATTCGCGCCAACGTTGAAAAGTTTTTTCCTGCGGTGCGCGATCGGGTAGCGCCCGGTCAGGCGTTCGGGATCGGCCTGCGCCTTTCGGGGAAGGCATCGAAGACCCTGACGGAAGATCCGGCAGCATTGCGCGAGTTCCAGGAGTTCATGTCGCGCAACAAGCTTTACGTTTTCACCATCAACGGCTTTCCTTACGGCACTTTCTACGGTACGCGCGTCAAGGAAGAAGCCTATTTACCCGACTGGCGGGATCCGGAAAGGCTGCGCTACACCGACGAGCTGGCCGAGTTGATGGCGAAGCTGCTTCCCGAAGGCATCGAAGGTAGCATCAGTACAGTACCGGGGGCGTACAAGCCGGCGATGGGTAAGGATTCCGACATCGTCCGCATTACGGAACACATGGTTCGTCACGCGGCGCGCCTGGTCGATATCCGCAAGCGCACTGGCAAGTTCATCGCGCTGGCCATTGAGCCGGAACCGAGTTGCTACCTCGAAACCATCGAAGAATGCGTCGATTTCTTTGGCAATTACCTTTTCGGAAATGCCGCGGTGAACCTTCTGGGCGACCTGACCGGGATGGACGCCAGGGCCGCATCGGCGGCGCTGCATGACCACCTCGGCCTGTGCCTGGACCTTTGCCACGCCGCGGTGGAGTTCGAAGATCCCGATGCTTGTCTGAAACAGTTGGAGAACGCCGGCATCCGTGTGCACAAAATGCAGATCAGCGCCGGACTGCGCGTCGCGAAACTGACGCCGGGCGCGCTCGAGGGCCTGCGCCAATTCAACGATCCGGTCTATTTGCACCAGGTGGTGGAGCAAGGCCCCGGCGGCGTGCGCCGCTTCACCGACCTGCCCGAAGCACTCGCCACGGTCAATGGCAATGCCGGCGGCCGGGAATGGCGTGTGCATTTTCACGTGCCGGTCTTCCTCGACGAGTTGGGTGAATTTTCCTCGACCAGCTTTTTCATCCGCAAGGTGCTCGAACGGCATCGCAGGCAGCCTGTGTCCGCCCATCTTGAAGTGGAGACCTATACCTGGAACGTGCTGCCGCCTCATCTGCAGGCGGGTGGTATGGAGCAGGCGATTGCTCGCGAGCTGACCTGGGTCAGGGAAGAGTTGCAAAAGTCCACTGTCGCCGCATGAACCTCTCCACCGCGCTCAAGCTCGGGCGCGTCTCCAATCTGCCGACGGTCTGGACCAATGTCTTCACCGGCATGGCGCTGGCGGCTGGCGTAGGCGCCGAGCCTCGTCTGGCCATCCTGATCGTGTCGCTTTCACTGTTCTACGTGGGCGGCATGTTCCTGAACGATGCCTTCGACAGCGGCTTCGATGCCAGGGCGCGGCCCGAGCGCCCGATTCCCTCCGGGCAGGTGAGTGCAGGACAGGTGTATGCGGCGGGCTACGGCATGCTGGCGGCCGGACTGGTGCTGCTCGGCTGGATCGGCTACGGCTTCGAGCCGTTTACGCAATGGCGGCCGCTCCTGACAGGAGCCGCACTGGCCGCGGCGATCGTGTTTTACAACTGGCACCACAAGGAGAATCCGCTCAGCCCGCTGGTGATGGGCGCCTGCCGATTCCTTGTTTATCTGTGTGCAGGCTTTGCGGTTGCAAGCGTGTTGCCGGGCATCGTCTATGTCGCGGCAGGGGTGCTGCTGTGCTACCTGATCGGCCTGACCTATGCCGCCAAGAAGGAACATCTGGGCCGGCTGGATAATTTCTGGCCGCTGCTGTTTCTGGCCGCTCCGGTTGCCTACGGCGTCTATCTTTCGCTGTCGCAGCCGGCGGCGCTCCTGCCGCTGGCGATATTCGTCGGATGGATGCTGTTCGCGCTGAAGCTGTTGCGCAGGCGTGCCAAAGGCGATGTGCCGCGCGGCGTGGTGAGCCTCATCGCCGGCATCGCCTTGCTGGATGCAACCATTCTCGCCGGCTTTGGCAATTGGGTGCTTGCAGTCCTGGCCGTGGGAGCCTTCGCCCTGACCCTTTTCTTGCAGCGCTGGGTATCCGGAACCTGACGGTTTCCCCGTGGCATCGGGAAAGCTTCCGCCTTTGCCCGGGTGTGCATCCCTGTCCCCGAACACCTCTGCCCGGTACTTTCCCATTGCGTTTCCTGTAGGCATCCAGGTGTCTGCAGGCTGGCGTTTTATAACCTCTCGTTTGATGCCGGACCTTTACCAGCCCGGTATTTTTTTCGCGGCCTGAAACACAGCGTGCCAGGGGCGGATGCCGGGCTTTGCTTTCCTCACTCCTTTTCTCTCTCTCCTACGCGGGGCAGGGCTTGACCCTCCCTGCGGCATCGCGGACCATGTCCGGGTCGGCTTGCGGAATATTTTCCGGCGTGTCCCGAGCACAAATAGAGAGGGGAATCATGGTTTCGAGTCTGATCCGCGTCGTTTCCGGCGCGGTGCTTGCATTGACCATTTGCTTCGCCCAGGCCGCCGAAACGGTCAAGCTGGCTTTCTTCGGCGGATTAACAGGCGCGCAGGCCCACGTCAGCGAAGAACAGCTCAAGGCCTTCAAGGCCGCGGCGGACATCGTCAATGCGCGTGGCGGGGTGCTGGGCGGCAGGAACATCGAAATCGTCGCCTTCGACAACAAGAACACCCCGCAGGAAACCCTGATCGTCCTCAAGCAAGCCATCGACCAGGACATCCACTACGTCATGGCGACTGTTTCCAGCGTCGCCCATGCGATCAACGACGCGCTGGTCAAGCACAACACCCGCAACCCGGACAGGATCGTGCTGTTCCTCGACTACAACGCGCTCGATCCCGCGCTCACCGAAGCCAGGTGCAGCTTCTGGCACTTTCGTTTCGAATCCCATTCCGGCACGCAGGTGAACGCACTGACGGATTACATGGCGAAGCAGAAGGCGATCCGGAAGGTGTACCTGTTCAACCAGGATTACGCCCATGGCCATGCGGTCAGCAAATCTTCCCGCGAGTTGCTGCAAGCCAAGCGCCCCGACGTAGAGGTCGTGGGCGATGACCTGATCCCGCTGTCAAAGGTAAAGGATTTCGCGCCGTACGTTTCCAAGATTCGCGCCTCGGGAGCCGACGCCGTGCTGACGGGAAATTGGGGCAATGACCTGTCGTTGCTGGTTAAAGCCGGTGCCGAAGCGGGTCTGAAGGCGGATTACTACACCATATTGGGCAAGCTGCCGGGAACGTGGGTCACGGCCGGAGCGGCGGGTGCCGGCCGGATGAAGACCATCGATGCCTGGCATATCAACGCTGCCAGCCCCGCCTGGGAAAAAGTTCTCGTCGATGCCCGTGCCAGATACGGGGCCTCCTCGAACATGGATTACCTGACGGCTTTTCGCCTTGTGGAAATGCTGTCCGCCGCGATCAACAAGATCGGCGCGGACGATCCCCTGAAGGTCGCGTTCGCGCTGGAAGGCCTCAGATATGCGGGGCCCAGTGGGGAATCCTGGATGCGGGCGGAGGATCACCAGATCATCGCCCCCATGTACGTTCTCAGTTTCGTCAAGGAAGGCCAGCCCGGCGTCAAGCACGACGTGGACGGCACGGGTTACGGCTGGAAGACGGAGACACTCATCGAGGCAAAGGACAATGTGCCGCCGATGAACTGCAAGATGGAGCGGCCGCAGCAGTAGGGAATTCGCCTTAGCCGGAAGAGACAGGTTCTGCCAGCCACCAGCCACTACTCACTATTCACGGGTGCAACCATGATCGACGAGAAAATAAAAGTACGCGTGACCGAGACCGGACAAGTCCTCGAGGTCGTGGTGCTCAACAAGCGCGCCGAGCACATTCAGATCGTTCTGGGGCAGGGCATCCACAACGTGAAATGCGACCTGACGCCGACGCGCAACGGCCTGGGCTATGCAGGCAGTGCCATGGGGCGCGAGCTGATTTACGAGCGCAGCCGCGTTCAGGTGCAGGCCGACATCGACAAGCTCAATCCGGCCCTGCGCAAGTCGCGCTGATGGACAAACCGCTGATGATCTTCGTGGCCGGGCCATATCGCTCGGGAACCAACGACGATCCCGAGCGGATTGCCGCCAATGTCCGGGCCATGTCGGATATGGCGCTGCGCCTGTTCCGTGCCGGCCATCTGCCGGTGCTGGGCGAGTGGTTCGCGCTGCCATTGATCGAACACGCAGGATCCAAGGGCATTGGCGACGAAATCTTCGACGGGATTTTTCATCCCGTTTCGCGGCGCCTGGTCGGGAAATGCGACGCCTGTCTGCGTATCGGCGGTCCCTCCCAGGGCGCGGACGAAATGGTGGCCCTGATGAAATCCTCCGGCAAGCGGGTGTTCTTTCGCTATGAGGACGTTCCCGCGGCCTCGCCGACGATGCGTGCCTGAGCGCGTGTCCGCAGGCCGCGGAACCGCCGCATGAGGCTTCTGCTGGCACTTGTCGTGTATGTTGTGTCGCTTGCCGCAATAGCCGCGGCGGCATTCTTCACTGCCATTTTTCTGGCGGGTCCGCATGGCGGATGGCTGCCGGGAAACCTGCAGGTGGTGGTATTGCCCTTGGCCTGGCTGGCCATTCTGGTTCTGCCCATACTGGCCGCCCGCGCTGTCTGGCTGCATCTGCGCCGGCCCGGGTGAACTCTGGCCTCCGGCGGCTCAGGTAAAATCCCTTCCTGCATCCGCATACCCGGTGACAATGCGTCACCGAATATCAGGCGCCAAAGCGCCACCCGAGGAGAGAAACAGATCATGGCCAGCAAAGCAAAAAAAGACCCGTCGAAACTGCGTTCGCGGCAGTGGTTCGCCAATCCGTCCAACCCCAACATGACGGCGCTGTACCTGGAGCGCTACATGAACTGGGGCCTGAAGCGCGAGGAACTGCAGGCCGGCAAGCCGATCATCGGCATTGCCCAATCGGGGTCCGACCTGTCCCCCTGTAACCGGCACCACCTGGAGCTTGCCCATCGCGTGCGCGAGGGCATCCGCGAAGCCGGTGGCATCGCCTTCGAGTTCCCGGTGCACCCGATCCAGGAAACCGGCAAGCGCCCGACCGCATCGCTCGATCGCAATCTTTGCTACCTCGGCCTGGTGGAAACGCTCTACGGCTACTTTATTGACGGCGTAGTGCTGACCACGGGTTGCGACAAGACCACCCCGGCGCAGTTGATGGCCGCCGCCACCGTGGACATTCCGGCCATCGTCCTCTCCGGCGGCCCGATGCTGAACGGCTGGTTCCGTGGCGAGCGCACCGGCTCGGGCACCATTGTCTGGAAGGCGCGCGAACTGCTGGCGGCCGGGGAAATCAACGACGAAGAGTTCATCGAACTGATTGCTTCTTCGGCACCGTCGCCCGGCCACTGCAACACCATGGGCACGGCGTCCACCATGAATTCTCTGGCCGAGGCGATCGGCATGTCCCTGCCAGGCAGTGCCGCCATTCCGGCGCCCCACAAGGAGCGAGCGGTCAACGCCTACGAAAGCGGCAAGCGCATCGTGGAGATGGTTTGGGAGGACCTGCGCCCCTCAAAGATCATGACCCGTGAGGCCTTTGAAAACGTGATTGTCGTCAACTCGGCGATCGGCGGTTCCACCAATGCGCCGATCCACTTCAATGCCATTGCCAGGCACATCGGCGTCAAGCTCGACAACAACGACTGGGAAAAAATCGGCTATGACATTCCGCTGCTGGTCAACCTGCAACCGGCGGGTGAATACCTGGGCGAGGAATACTATCGCGCCGGCGGTGTCCCGGCAGTGGTCAACGAGCTGATCAAGGCCGGCAAGATCCGCAAGAACCCGATCACGGTCAACGGCAAGTCGCTGTACGACAACTGCAGAAAGACGCCGGTGCAGGACGAGAAGGTCATCTGGCCGTACGAGCAGCCGATGATCAAGTCGGCGGGCTTCCTGAACCTGAAGGGCAACCTGTTCGACAGCGCGATCATGAAAACGAGCGTGATTTCCGATGCCTTCCGCGAACGCTATCTGTCAAATCCCAAAGACAAGAATGCCTGGGAAGGCCGTGCCATCGTGTTTGAAGGTCCCGAGGACTATCACCACCGCATCGACGACCCGAAGCTCAAAATCGACGACGATTGCATGCTGTTCGTGCGCGGCGCCGGCCCGAAGGGCTATCCCGGCGCCGCGGAGGTGGTGAACATGCAGCCGCCGGCGAAGCTGATCAAGCAGGGCGTAACCGCGCTGCCCTGCATTGGCGATGGCCGCCAGTCCGGCACCTCCGGTTCGCCCTCGATCCTGAATGCTTCACCGGAAGCGGCAAGCATGGGCGGGCTCGCCATCCTGAAGACCGGCGACCGCGTCCGCATCGACCTGAACAAGCGCACGGCGAACATCCTCATCAGCAAGACGGAGTACGCGCGGCGCATGAAGGCGCTCGAAAAAAGCGGCGGCTTCAAGACCCCGCCCAGCCAGACCCCCTGGCAGGAAATCCAGCGCGGCATGGTCGATGAACTTTCCAACGGCATGGTGCTTAAGCCCGCCGTGAAGTATCAGAGGATCGACAAGAGCAAGGGCGTGCCGCGGGACAATCATTGATTGAAGAGTGACTGCGTGACGTGCAAGACATGGCCAGGGCGAGATTCGCGATGCCGGCCTCCACGGTGAAACTGGCAGGCCGGTAAACGATCCGCTTCGCGAAGCAACAGAAGACAAGGCCCGTGCCGGCAGGCACGGGCCTTTTTCATGGCTTTCGGCCTAACCTTCCCGGGATGCCAAAGTGCTAGCATGCCCACGTTCGGCAAGCCAGCAGGGGGGTGCATTCCATGGTTTCAGTTTGGCAACGGCGAGGACTAATCGGCCATTCGGCTTTTGCATCTTCTTTTGCGTGCATTGGTTTGCGAACGGCAGGCGCCTGCCAAGTATGCTGATCGGGCAAAGGAAGTTGCTGGAGCTGATCGCATCGGACGCCTCCCTTGCCGAATCGCTGGAGGCCATCGCCCGGCTGGTGGAGGCCCACACGGCGGAAATGCTGTGTTCGATCCAGCTTGTCGACGAAACCGGCACCCGCCTGCTGAGTGCGGCGACATCCAGCCTTCCCGCGGAATACAGCGCAGCGGTCGATCGTGAGCCCATCGGGCCGTGCGCAGGCTCTTGCGGCACGGCAGCCTGGCGCAAGGAACTGGTCGTGGTGAAGGAGATCGCCACCGATCCACTGTGGGAGGACTATCGGGAGTTGGCCCTGCGCCATGGCTTGCGGGCCTGCTGGTCGCACCCGATCATCGCCCATGACGGAAGGCTGCTGGGGACACTGGCGATGTACTACCGCCAGCCACGGGAGCCGGATGCCGGCGAACTGGAACTGATCCAGACCGCCGCCTCGCTCGCTGGCATCGCCATCGAGCGCAGGCAGACCCGGGAAATGCTGCTGGGTAAAATCGAACGGTTCCAGATCGTCGCCCGGGCAACCAACGATATCGTCTGGGACTGGAATCTGCTCAACGACAAGATCTGGTGGAACGAGGCTTACCGGACCCTGTTCAGCGACCTACCGGACGAAATCGAGCCCGGAATCGAATCCTGGTACGAATCGATTCATCCGGAAGACCGGGAGCGGATCGTCAGCGGCATACATGGGCTGATCGATTCGGGAGCGCAGTCCTGGATCGACGAATACCGCTTCCGCCGTCGCGACGGGACCTACGTGTTTATTCTGGATCGCGGGTTTGTGATCCGGGATGCCGCCGGCAAGGCCGTCCGCATGATCGGAGCAATGCAGGACATCACCGCGCGCAAGATGGCTGAAGAAGCGCTGCGGGAAGCGGAGGACCGTTACCGGCGCCTGGTCGAGCTTTCGCCCGAACCGATTTTCGTCCACCAGGACATGAAGTACGTCTATGTCAATCTCGCTGCCGTGAAGCTGTTGGGGGCGGCGAATGCGCAAGAGTTGCTGGGTCGCTCGGTCTTCGACTTTGCCCATCCTGACCTGAGCGAAACCATTCGCGAGCGGATTCGCATCCAATTGGAAAGAGGCAGGCCAGCGCCGGTAATGGAACAGGCCTACCTGCGCATGGACCGTTCTGTGGTCGAGGTGGAAGTTTCCTCCGCCCCGTTCCAGTTCCACGGCAGGCCGGCCGTCCAGGTTATCGCCCGCGATATCAGCGGACGCAAACATGCCGAGCGCGCGATGATGGAGTTGCAGGCACGCTACCGGCAGCTCGTGGAACTGTCGCCCGATTGCATCTACATCCACCAGGAAGGACACATCGTATTCGTCAACAGTGCCTGTATTCGCATGTTCGGCGCGGCGTCGGCGGAACAGCTGATCGGAAAGCCGTTGCTTGATTTGCTGCACCCTGACTACCGCGAAATCGTCAGGGAGCGCATGCGCATTCTTTATGAGGAGAAGAAGCTTGTCCCGGGCATGGTGCAGAAGGTGTTACGCCTGGATGGAAATGTCGTGGACGTGGAAAGCAAGGCGGCGCCCTTCACGTTCGAGGGCCGGCCGGCGGTGCAAACCGTGGTGCGCGACATCAGCGAGCGCATTCGCGCGGAAGAATCGCTGCGGCAGTTCCGCGCGGCCATGGACCTCTCGCCCGACCTGATCCTTCTGATCGACCGGGCCGGCATGCGCTTCGTCGATGTCAACGAAACAGCGTGCAGGCTGCTGGGCTACAGCCGGACGGAACTCCTGGAGCTGGGCCCCCAGGACGTGGCGCCGCTGTCACGCGGGGACCTGGCCAGGGCCTATGACCGGATCATCGACGGCGATTCCGATGGCACCACGCTGGAGATGCGCCACCGCCGCAAGGATGGCTCGCTACTGCCGGTCGAAGTGGTCCGGCGCGCGGTGCCCAGCCGCGACGGGCATATCATCGTCGTCATCGCGCGCGACATCACCGAGCGCCAGAGGGCGGAAGCGGAACTGCGCAAAAGCCATGAGCGGTTCCGGCAGATCGCGGAGAACATCCGGGAAGTGTTCTGGGTCACGGATCCCGACAAGAACCAGATGCTTTACATCAGCCCGGCCTATGAGGAGATCTGGCAGCGCAGCTGCGAAAGCCTGTATGCGTCTCCCTGGACCTGGGTGGAGGCCATTCATCCCGATGACAGGGAGCGGATACTGAAGGCAGTCCGGCAGAAGCAGCTCCGGGGCGAGTACGACGAGGAATACCGCATCGTCCGGCCGGACGGCTCCATTCGCTGGATCCATGACAAAGCGTTTCCGATCCGCGATGAGGAAGGACGGATCTATCGCGTGGTCGGCATCGCCGACGACATTACCGAAAGGCGGCAGGCCGAGGCGCAGATTCGCAAAGCGGCGGAGCAGAGCCGGAACATCCTCTCCAGCATTACCGATGCATTCTTCGCGTTGGACAAGGACTGGCGGTTCACCTACCTGAATGCAACCGCGGAGCATCTCCTCCACCGAAACGCGGGCGAGTTGCTCGGACGTGGCATCTGGGATGAGTTTCCGCAGACGCGGGGCTCGATATTTGAACTCAACTACCGCAAGGCGGTCGCCGAGAAGGTGCCTGCCGAGTTTGAAGAATTCTATCCGCCGCTGGAGACCTGGTTCGAGGTGCACGCTTATCCCTATGAGGAAGGATTGTCGGTGTACTTCCGCGACGTCACCGATCGCAAACGCACGGAGGAAAGGCTTTCCTACCTGGCCCAGTACGACCAGCTCACCGGACTTCCCAATCGCACGCTGTTCCGCGACCGGCTGGAACAGGCCGTGGCACGCGCCAGGCGGGACGGGCAACTTGTCGGCGTATTGTTTCTCGACCTCGACCGGTTCAAGGACATCAATGACAACCTGGGGCACTCGGTGGGAGACGAAGTCCTGATCCAGGTGGCGGCACGACTCAAGGAGCAATTGCGGGACATCGACACCATCTCCAGGCTGGCCGGGGACGAGTTCACGTTCATCATCGAAGGCGCCTCCCGCACCGACCAGGTTACGGCGGTTGCCGACAAGATCCTGAAGGTCTTCTCGCAACCGATGAATGCCGGCGGAAACGAAGTCTATGTGACCGCAAGCATCGGGGTCGCGCTTTCCGCAACCGGCATGGAAACCGTCGACGAGCTTCTGAAGCACGCGGACACCGCGATGTACGACGCCAAACAGGAGGGACGCAACAACTACCAGCTCTATTCCGACGCCATCCACGCCAAATCATCGGAAAAGCTGAGCCTGGAAACCAAGCTGCGTCGGGCACTGGAACGAGAGGAATTCGTCCTGGCGTATCAGCCCCAACTGGACATTCGCAGCGGACGCATAGTGGGTGCAGAAGCGCTGATCCGCTGGCAAAGCGCCGAATTGGGGCTGGTCGCGCCCAACCGTTTCATCCCGCTGGCGGAAGAGACCGGGTTGATCGTCCCCATCGGCGAATGGGTGCTGCGCACTGCCTGTCGCCAGAATCGGGCGTGGCAGGATGCCGGGTTCGCGCCGATCGTCCTGTCGGTGAACCTGTCGCCGCGGCAGTTCAGGCAGAAGAACCTGCTGGAGACGATACTGGATATTCTCGACAAGTCCGGCCTCGATGCGCGTTTCCTTGAGCTGGAGATCACCGAAACCACGGTCATGCACCGCGCCGAGGAAGTCACGGTCATGCTGGCCAGGCTGGACGAAATCGGTGTGCACTTGTCGATCGACGATTTTGGCACCGGTTACTCCAGCCTCAGTTACCTCAAGCGCTTTCCGGTGCACAAACTCAAGATCGACCAGTCCTTCGTGCGTGAGATAACGACCGACGGCGACGATGCGGCGATCGTTGGTGCGATCGTCGCCATGGCACGCAGCCTGAAGTTGCTGGTCATCGCGGAAGGCGTGGAGACCGCGCAACAACTTGACTTCCTCATAAGTCTGGGTTGCGACGAATATCAGGGCTATCTGTTCAGCAAACCGATACCCGCCACCGATTTCGCGCGCCTGCTCGAACGTAGTCCGGTTGTGCAGAATCCTGCTTCACCGGGCAGGCTTGCAGGTAGTGAGAAACCGAATCGAAGTGCAAAGCGCTAGGCGGCAGGTTTGCCTCAGGAATGCCGAAACCCGGTGCGTTGCGGCAACGGATCGGAGGGAGCGGGCGGGCGCCCCCGTTACGCCAGCAGCTTGTCTGCCAGTTCGGAGAAGTTGCGCGCCGACACGTCGACCGGGACCTTCGGTTCCCGTTCGCCGGTGCCGGGGCCGAATTCGTCGGGTTGCGAGACGTGGGCGGTGCGCAGCCCGGCCTGCGCTGCAGACTTTAGATCGCCACTATGGGCGGCGACCATCATGCATTCGCCGTGGGCGATGCCCAGCGATTCGGCGGCCACCTGGTATACCCGGAGCTTGGGTTTGTAGTCGCCGGCGATCTCGGCGCCGAGGATCGCGTCCCACGGGAATTCATTACGCCGTGCAAGGTCGATCATCAGCGAAATATTGCCGTTGGAGCATGGCGCCAGCAGGTAGCGGCCGCGCAGCCGCTTTAGCCCTTCGGCTACACCCGGCCAGGCGTCGAGCTTGTGCCAGGCCATGTTCAACTCGCCAAGTACGGTTTCGTCGACATTTTCCAGGCCGAATCGCGGCCGGATGCGATCGAGCATGCGGCGATGGATGACATCGAGTCTTGAGAACGGAATACGTCCGGAGCGGATTTCCTCCATTCCCGGCTGATACTCCGCGCGCCAGGCGTCGGCGAACGCGATCCAGTCGAGCTTATGGCCCAGCGGTTCGAGCAGTGCCCGCGACTCGCGGGCTACCCCGGTACGCCAATCGACCAGCGTGCCGAAAACATCGAAAACAAGCGCCTTGACGCCACCCGCCGCTGTGGCAGCGGCCTTGCCTGGGCGGGATACGACAAATCCGCCGCCAGTCAGTACAGCGGCCATGACGGGCAACGCAAAGCGACGAAAAAATTCGCGGCGTTCACGGTTCATTGTGTTCATGGGCTTCATGCTTTCAGTAGACTCCTGCCGAGACGGGGAACAAGGGCATCAGCGTAAGGTGCTGCATTGCGAGTGCGCATTACCGCTGATAGCGTAGCACGAGATCCGTTGGATTCCAGCGCGCGAGGCGCTCCACCACCGGCCTGTTCATTTCCGGATTGCAGCAACGTCAGGAGATGCCGGGAGCTTCCTTGGCTTTGCGCAGGGCGATATACGCATTCTGCAGTACGGAATCGAAGATTTGTTTATGGTTACGAGTACAAGACGTATCTGTCAGCAAGCCGATTCCTGTCCACGGCAATGTTTCCTGCGCCGCCGTGCGTTTTCTATCCGGCCGCTCCCCGATGGACCTGGAACGGCGAAAACGACTGGTTCACGGGCATCATCTCGATGCGGTTGATGTTCATGTGCGGAGGCAGGGTGGCGATCCAGAACAGCGTGTCCGCGATGTTTTCCGCGGTCATGGGACTGGCTCCCTGGTAGAGCTTGTCGGAGGCCTCCTGGTTGCCGCTGGTGCGAACCAGGGTAAATTCGGTTTCCGCCATCCCCGGTTCTACTGAAGTCACCCGCACCCCCGTTCCATGAAGATCGGAGCGCAAACCCAGCGAGAACTGGGCGACGAATGCCTTGGTGCCGCCGTAAACGTTGCCGCCGGGATAGGGGTAGCTTGCCGCCACCGAACTGATGTTGATGATCGCGCCCTTGCGCGCGATCAATGTGGCCAGCAGCTTGTGCGTCATGGTCGCAAGGCCGGTTATGTTGGTCTCGATCATCTCGTTCCACTGATCCAGGTCCGCTTTCTGCGCCGGCGCCGTGCCCAGGGCCAGGCCGGCGTTGTTGATCAGCAGGTCGACATCGCGGAATGCCGCGGGCAGGCTTGCAAGTGCCGCATCGATCGCGTCGGGCTTTCTCATGTCGAATGATGCGGCATATACCTTGTCCGCACCGTTTTCGTCCACAAGCTTTTTCAGCCGGTCAGCGCGACGCCCGGTGGCGATGACGCGCCAGCCTGCTTTCGTGAAGCGGCGGACGGCTGCCGCGCCGAATCCGGAAGTCGCGCCCGTAATCATTGCCGTTTGGGTCATGAAAGCCTCTCGTCGAGAAGGTTGATCCAGTGCCTTACCTGCAGCGCCGTCCCGCCTTGAATGTGGGTGAGACAGCCAATGTTCGCCGTGGCCACGATCGCCGGACCGCCCGCCTCGAGCGCGTCCACCTTGTTCTTCAGGAGCCGTTCCGACAGTTCCGGCTGCAGGATCGAGTAAGTACCGGCGGAACCGCAGCAAAGATGGGAGTCCTCGACCGGCGTCAGCTCGAATCCTGCTGAAACCAGGATCGACTCGACCGCACCGCGGATCTGAAGTCCGTGCTGGAGCGAGCAGGGAGAATGAAACGCTACGCGCGGCTTTGCCGCGCTCGCAGTGCTGGGTGCTGGGTGCTGGGTGCTGAGTGGAGCGGCAAGAAGTTCTTCCAGCTTTTCTTTCTCCGCGACGATCACTTCGCTGATGTCCCGGCAGAGATCGGAAATCCGTGCGGCTTTTTCGGCGTATTGCGGATCATGGGCGAGTTGGTGGCCATACTCCTTGACCATCGTGCCGCAGCCGCTGGCGGTAATGACGACGGCCTCCACGCCCGACTCAACGTGCGGCCACCAGGCGTCGATGTTACGGCGCATGTAATCCCGGCCGTCATCCTGGCGGTTGAGGTGGAACGTAACAGCACCGCAGCAGCCGGCCGTCTCTTCCTTGACCAGCGAGATTCCCAGCCGGTCGAGGACGCGGGCCGTTGCCGGATTGATGCCGGGCGCCAGGGTGGGCTGCACGCAGCCGTCGAGCACCAGCATCTTCCTGGCGTGACTGGGTGCGGGCCACTCGATACTGTGGCCATCAGCCTTCGGGATTTTTCTCCTGAGCGCGGAGGGCAACAGCGGGCGCATCGCCCTTGCCACCATGAGCAGCGGCTTGAAGATGGCGGGGCGCGGCAGCACGGCGCGCAATGCGGCGCGCTGGATGGCTGCTACCGGCGATCGCGGCACATGCTTCTCGACGATGTTGCGGCCGATGTCCACCAGTTTTCCGTATTCCACGCCGGACGGACAGGTGGTTTCACAGGCGCGGCAGGTCAGGCAGCGGTCCAGGTGCAACTGGGTTTTGGCAGTGACCTGGTTTCCTTCCAGCACTTCCTTGATGAGATAGATGCGCCCGCGAGGACTGTCCAGCTCATCTCCGAGCAGTTGATACGTGGGGCAGGTGGCCGTGCAGAAGCCGCAGTGCACGCAGGTGCGCAGGATCTTGTCCGCCTCCTTGCCCTCGGGGGTGGATTTGATGAATTCTGCCAGGTTGGTTTTCATTTAAAGCGGTTTCTCACCGCAAAGGCGCAAAGAACGCAAAGGAAGGCAACTGCAAGAGCAGATCTCATATTGATTATCGACAGGTCCGGTCACGCGATATTTTTACAACGCGCAGTTGCATCGATCCTGCCTTCCTTTGCGTTCTTTGCGCCTTTGCGGTGACAGGTCAGCACTAGAAATCAGCATGGATGCGGCCCGGGCCGAGGATGCCTTGCGGATCGAAAGCGCGCTTGAGCTTCTTGTGCACGGCCAGCATGCCGGCGGAGAGTTTCTGGATGCCGTGGCGTTTGTCGCTGCCGCGGAACAGCGTCGCATGGCCGCCGGCCCTGTCTGCCGCAGCGTGCGCCTGTGCCGCCACCAATGGGGCGGCGATCCAGCGCAGGCTGCCGTTCCATTCGAACAGTTGCGGACCGAGATTCAGGGGCGCGCTCGTAGCCTTGATGGAGAGCCGCCATAAGGCCGGCGCGTTGGCAAAGAAGGTGTGGGCCTGGTCACGGATCGATCTCCAGTAGTTGGCGCTGTCGGAGACGCTCTCGCCGCCGAGCTTGATTACCGCGGAGGCGACCGCCGGCGCAGCTCCGGAAAGTCGCACATGGAGCACACCATCCGCATGGCAGGATGCGGACAGGGGCAGCGGTCTTGCCGCCCAGAGATTGATCGATTCGAGGGCGCGACTTTCGTCCATCTCGAAGCGCAACGTGCGTTCTTCCTCCGGAACCGGCAGCACTTTCAGGGAGACTTCCGCAATCAATCCCAGTGTGCCGAAGGAACCCGCAAGAAGCCGCGAGACGTCATAGCCCGCGACATTCTTCATGACCTGTCCGCCGAAGCGCAGGTCTTCCCCAAGACCGTTCAGCATCCTCGCGCCGAGCACGAAATCGCGGGCGGCTCCGGCATACGCCCGCCGCGGCCCGGAGAATCCGGCCGCGATACTGCCGCCCAGGGTTGCATCCGCCGAGAAATACGGCGGCTCGAAAGCCAGCATCTGGCCGCCTTGCGCCAGTGCCGCTTCCACCTCGCGCAAAGGCGTGCCGGCCCGCGCAGTGATGACCATCTCGGTGGGCTCGTATTCGACAATGCCGGAGTACGCGCGCGTGTCCAGCACGTCCCCGATCAGCGCCAGGCCATAGAAATCCTTGCTGCCGCCTCCGCGCAGGCGCAACTGCGTGCGCTCGGCGGCCGCCTTGCGGATTGTTTCGGAAAACTGTTCCAGGACTTGTTGCATAAAAATCATGAACCACGGAGGACACGGAGAAGGTCGAGATCGAAAAACTCCCGGCAAGTTTCGGGTTTCGGGGCGGGCGCGAAAATGCGCACATTCCGCGCTTTCCGATATTCCCGCTGCCATCCGCGCAATGTCCTGTTTTTGATCTCCTCCGCGTCCTCTGTGTCCTCCGTGGTTCAGGTTCGGCCCTAGAAACGCGGCAGGTCGGGGAACTTCTCCTGTCCGCGGTGCACGCGCATGGCGCCGTGCTCGGCGCAGCGCTGTAGCGTGGGCACGGCCTTGCCCGGATTGAGCAGGCCGAATTCATCAAAGACTTTCTTGACCGCGTGAAAGGCCTGCAGCTCGCCGGTGCGGAACTGGACACACATCTGGTTGATCTTCTCGACACCGACGCCGTGTTCGCCCGTGATTGTGCCGCCGACTTCCACGCAGAGTTCGAGAATCGCCGCGCCATAAGCTTCCGCCCGGTGGTTCTGGTCGTCGTCGGCGGCGTCAAACA
>CAYODB010000053.1:16535-18917 GCA_964402495.1 uncultured Bordetella sp. | reverse complement strand
CCCTTATCACGGCGCGACCACGCGCTATGCCGTCGCCCTCGACGGCGGCGGCGAGCTTGCGGTGATGCGCCAGAACAACAGCGGCGGCCGGCCGGCTGCCGCGGCAGGCGAAACCGTCAGGCTGACCTGGCCCCGGAACCTCAACCAATTGCTCGGCGGCCCCGCGTGAGCGCAGCCGCCGCGCGCGGGCCGCTGGTGCACCGGATTTCCTCCGCGTTGTATCTGCATCCGCGACTGTTCCTGCTGCTCCTGTTGGCGCCGCCACTGATCTGGCTGGGAATCATCTACCTCGGTTCCCTGTTTGCCCTGCTGCTGCAAAGTTTCTTCTACATCGACGATTTTTCCGGCAACATCATCCGGGAATTCTCGATGGCGACGTATGGGCAGTTGTTAACCATCGCGAATGCCGATGTTTTCATCCGCACGGCGACCATGGCCGCCGCCGTGACGATCGCGGCCGCGCTGATCGCATTCCCGATCGCCTATTACATGGTGCGCCACGCCTCAATGCGGATGAAGGCGCTGCTATATCTGGCGGTGATGCTGCCCCTATGGTCCAGCTACCTGGTGCGGGTTTACGCGTGGAAGCTGATCCTTGCCAAGGAAGGGATCGTGCCCTGGTTCGCGCAGCAGTTGCACCTGACCTGGCTGCTCGACGCCGCATTGTCCATCCCGGTGATCGGAGGGCCGTCCCTGTCGACCTCCTACATCGGCAGTTTCCTGGTCTTCCTCTACATCTGGCTGCCGTTCATGATCCTTCCCATCGTGGCGGCGCTGGAGCGCGTGCCGGCCTCGCTGACGGAAGCCTCGGCCGACCTTGGTGCGACCCCGCGCGAAACGTTCAGAAAGGTGATCCTGCCGCTGGCTTTTCCGGGTGTGGTCGCCGGCTCGATTTTCACGTTCTCCCTGACCCTCGGCGACTACATCATCCCCGGCATCATCGGTAACTCCCGGCCGTTCATCGGCCAGGCGGTGTACCAACTGCAGGGCACTGCCGGGAACATTCCCCTGGCGGCGGCGTTCACCGTCGTGCCGGTCGTGATCATGGCGATCTACCTGCTGGTCGCCCGCCGCTATGGAGCTTTCGATGCGCTCTAAAAGCCGCGGCGCTGGGGGAAAAGCCGGCCTGCCGCTGAAGCTGGCCGCAGCCGCGGGCGTCATGTTCTTGCATGTGCCGCTCTTCTTCATCGTCCTGTACGCCTTCAGCACGGACGACAAAAGTTTCGTGTTTCCGCTGCCCGGGCTTACCATAAAATGGTTTGCGGTGGCCTGGGAGCGCGAGGATATCCGTGCCGCATTATCGCTATCGCTACAGGTGGCGACGATTTCCACACTGCTGGCGATGGCCCTCGGCACCCTGGCGGCGGCGGCCGTCTGGCGCTCCCGCTTTTTCGGCCGCGAGGCTATCTCGCTGCTCCTGATCCTGCCGATTGCACTGCCCGGCATCATCACCGGCATCAGCCTGCGCTCCGCCTTCAACCTGGCCGGCATCCCTTTCAGTTTCTGGACAATCGTCATCGGCCATGCCACGTTCTGCATCGTGGTGGTATACAACAACGTGCTGGCCCGGTTCCGGCGTTCATCTCCTGCGCTCATCGAAGCCTCAATGGACCTGGGTGCGAACGGCTTCCAGACCTTCCGTTATGTGGTGCTGCCTGGCATCGCCACCGCCCTGCTCGCCGGGGGCATGCTCGCCTTTGCGCTTTCATTCGACGAAGTCATCGTCACCACCTTCACCGCCGGACAGCAGACCACGCTGCCAATCTGGATGCTCTCGGAACTGGTGCGGCCGCGCCAGCGCCCGGTCACAAACGTGGTTGCCGTGTTCGTGATTGCGGTGACGTTCATTCCGATCCTCATGGCGTTTTATCTCACCCGCGATACCCACGAGGTCGCGGGCAGCGGAAAATAGGAATTCCTTTCCAGGAGTCAATCATGCAGACCAAGTTGCTGATCAACGGCCAGCTCGTCGCCGGCGCAGGCGCGGAAGTCGAAGTGCTCAATCCGGCAACCGGCGAAACCATTGTGACGATCCGCGAGGCCTCGCCCGATCAGGTCGACCAGGCAGTCGAAGCCGCGCGTCTGGCCTACCGTAGCTGGGGCTCGACCACCCCGCAGGAGCGCTCGCTGCTCTTGCTGAAACTAGCCGACCGCATCGAGCAGGAGGCGGGATCGTTTGCGGATCTCGAGTCGCTCAATTGCGGCAAACCAAAGGCGCGGGCACTGGCGGACGAGATGCCGGCGATTGTCGACTGCTTCCGCTACTTTGCCGGCGCGGCGCGTTGCCTGCACGCAAGCGCTGCCGACGAATACCTTCCGAATCACACCAGCATGATCCGGCGCGACCCGGTCGGCGTGGTGGCCCAGATCACGCCCTGGAAC
>CAYODB010000053.1:0-16525 GCA_964402495.1 uncultured Bordetella sp. | reverse complement strand
AACTATCCCCTGATGATGGCGGCGTGGAAGCTGGCACCGGCGCTCGCTGCCAGCAATGCAGTGGTGATCAAGCCCTCGGAGATGACGCCCCTGACCACGCTCAAGCTGGCGGAATTGCTGGCCGGGATTTTTCCAAAGGGTGTGGTGAATGTCGTCCACGGTCGCGGTGACAGCGTTGGCACGCCGCTGATCAACCACGCCGGCGTCCGCATGATCTCGGTCACCGGCAGCATTTCCACAGGCCAGAAAGTGGTGCAGGCGGCGCAGGCCACCATCAAGCGCACGCACCTCGAACTCGGCGGCAAGGCCCCGGTCATCGTCTTCGACGATGCCGACCTCGAAGCCGTCGTTGCCGGCTTGCGCACCTTCGGTTACTACAACGCGGGCCAGGACTGCACCGCGGCGTGCCGAATCTACGCGGGCGCAAAAATCCATGACAAGCTGGTTGCCGATCTTGGCGCCGCGGTGAAATCGATCAAGTTCGGCCAGCCCGAAAGCGAGGACTCGGAAATCGGCCCGCTGATCAGCGCCGCCCAACGCAATCGCGTCGCCGGCTTCGTGGAGCGCGCACTGGCCTCCGGGCACATGGAAGCGGTCGCCGGCGGTGCGGTAGTCCCGGGTAAGGGGTTCTTCTACCAGCCCACGCTTATCGCCGGCTCACTCCGGGACGACGAGATCGTACGCAAGGAGGTTTTCGGTCCGGTGGTTTCGGTGACCCGGTTCAAGGACACCGACGACGCCATCGAGTGGGCAAACGATTCGGAATACGGTCTGGCTTCATCCGTGTGGACGAAAGACGTGGGCCGGGCCATGAAAGTGGCTGCGCGCCTCGAATACGGCTGCACCTGGATCAACACCCATTTCATGCTCGCCAACGAAATGCCCCATGGTGGCGTGAAAATGTCCGGTTACGGTAAGGATATGTCGATGTACGGGCTTGAAGACTACACCGTGGTGCGGCATATCATGGTCAATCACGGGTAATCACCACCACCTCACCCCCGCCCTCTCCTCCGCTTCAAGTGTTCCCTTGTCCCCGGAGCGGAGAGGATGCCAAAAGCTTGCCTTTGGTTGCGTCATGGTTTATCGCCACGTACCCGCTATCGTATGCAGCTAGCGACCGACTTTCAGGCTCCCTCTCCGCCTCCCCGCAAACGGGTGATCTCATCACTAACGTGTCCGCGCGCCGGGGCGCGAGGTGGTGGGGGATAAGGTGTTGGATCGTTATGTTATCTTCCCCTCCATGCAACAAATGACCAGCACCCAGCTTTACCTGCGGCTGCTCCGTTACGTGAAGCCGTACTGGGGCGTGTTCGCTTTTTCCATCATCGGCATGCTGATCACCGCGGCCACGGAGGTGGTCCTGCCCGCGGCGATCAAGCCCTTCCTCGACGGCACGTTCGTGGAGAAGGACCCCTTCCTCATCAAATGGGTGCCGCTGTTCCTGATAATGATCTATGTGATCCGTGGCTTCGGGTCCTACATCGGTACCTACGCCAGCGCCTGGGTCGGCAATAAAGTCGTCGTCGATCTGCGTGACCAGATGTTCCGTCGCATGCTGGCTTTGCCCCTGGGCTATTTTCACGATACCACCACCGGCAACCTGATTTCCCGCTTTACGTTCGACGCCGCACAGGTGACCAGCGCTGCAACTAATGTCGTGACCGTGCTGGTGAAGGATTCGGTCACCATCATTGGCCTGCTGGCTTATCTCCTGTATGTCGACTGGAAGCTCACCCTTATCTCGCTGATCATGGTGCCGCCGATCGCGGTGGTGGTGCGTTATTTCAACATTCGCTTGCGCAACATGAGCCGCATGACCCAGCAGGCCATGGGTGACATCACGCAGGTGCTGCAGGAAACCGTAGAGTGCAACAAAGTAGTAAAAATTTTCGCTGGCCAGGAGTACGAGTCGAAGCGCTTTTCCGATACCAGCAACCGATTGCGCGGCTTCAGCATGAAGCAGACGGCTGCCGCGGCCGCCAACGTCCCCATCGTCCAGTTGCTGGCAGCGCTGGCGACCGCGGTAGTGGTCTATTACGCGACGGTGAAGGCGCAGTCCGATGCCACCACGGTCGGCGGGTTCGTTTCCTTCCTGGCGGCGATGCTGTTGCTGACCCCGCCGCTCAAGCGCCTGACGGGCGTGGCCGAACATCTGCAGCGCGGCCTGGCCGCGGCGGAGAGCGTGTTCGCGCTGGTGGACGAGGTGCCGGAGAAGGACGAAGGAAGGATCACGATCGATCGCATTCACGGGGAGGTCGGTTTCGAGAACCTCGGTTTCCAGTATCCCCGTGCAGAACGGCCGGCGCTGCAGGACGTAACCTTGTCGATCCGCGCCGGCGAAACCGTTGCGCTGGTCGGCTCCAGCGGCAGCGGCAAGACAACCCTCGCCAATCTGGTGCCGCGCTTCTATCACCCCGGCTCGGGCCGCATCACCATAGACGGGCACGATCTGGAATCGTTGTCTCTTGCCAGCCTGCGCAGGAACATCGCACTGGTGAGCCAGGAAGTTGCCCTGTTCAACGATACGGTTGCCGCCAATATTGCGTACGGACAGGCGGCGGGCGCCAGCCGCGAAGCCATCGAGCGCGCCGCGATAGCAGCCCATGCGCTGGAATTCATCCTTGCCATGCCACAAGGCTTTGATACCTTGATCGGCGAGAACGGCGTGCGGCTTTCCGGAGGCCAGCGGCAGCGCCTGGCTATTGCCCGCACCGTCCTCAAGGATGCGCCGATCCTGATCCTCGACGAAGCGACGTCGGCGCTGGATTCGGAATCGGAAAAGCACGTGCAGGCCGCGCTCGAGGAACTGATGCAACATCGCACGACAATCGTGATTGCCCACCGGCTGTCCACCATCGAGAAGGCTGATCGCATTGTGGTGCTCGAAGAAGGGCGGATTGCCGAGGTCGGCACGCATGCCGAACTGCTGGCGAAGCGCGGCATCTACGCCAAGCTCTACAGCATCCAGTATTCGCTCGGCAATGGCCTGGCGTCCGCGGAGCCTGCGCCCGCCGCCTGAATCTGCTCGCGCCAGACCATCGGTGCGCCCCAAAAAAAATGGCCCTCAAGGCGACGATCTTCAAAGCTGAACTGCAGGTCGCGGACATGGACCGGCACTACTACGGAAGTCATATCCTGACGGTCGCCCGCCATCCCTCCGAGACCGACGAGCGCATGATGGTCCGTCTGCTGGCCTTCGCATTGCACGCAGAGGACGCGCTGGCATTCGGCAAAGGCCTGGGCGCGGAGGATGAGCCCGACTTGTGGCTGCGGGATCTCACCGGTGCCATCGACCTCTGGCTAGACGTCGGTCTGCCCGAAGAAAAGCGCATCCGTCGGGCATGCGGGCGCGCGGAACAAGTCTGCATCTACTGTTATGGCGGACACGGCGCCGGCATCTGGTGGAACCAGACGGGCCCGGACCTTGAGCGCAACAGCAACCTGAGCGTATGGAATGTTCCCAGGGAAGCCAGCCAGGCTATGGCGGCCCTTGCACAACGAAACATGAAGCTGCAATACACCATCCAGGAAGGTCAGATCTGGGTGGCCGACGACAAGGACAGCATCCAGCTCGAACTGGCACCGCTGAAAACTGCCGAGCTGGCGCGGCCGTAAGCTGAGTTGGCGTTGAACTTGTTCTGCCCCCGCTGCGGAACGGCACAGAACAAAGCACCTGGAGTCCTGTCTATCTGGTGCGGCGGCGGAATGGCCGACAGGGTTCAGCAAATATTCAATTGGAGGCAGCACATGGTGATCAGGAAGAAGGGCTCGGCCGTCTGGAAGGGCGGCCTCAAGGATGGCAAAGGAACGATATCCACGGAAAGCGGCGTGCTTTCCAATGCCCAGTACGGTTTCAACACCCGTTTCGAGAACGGTCCCGGCACCAATCCGGAAGAGCTCATTGGCGCCGCGCATGCCGGCTGCTTCTCCATGGCGCTGTCGGGGCAACTCGGCGAGGCCGGACTGAAGGCCGAGAGCATTAGTACGACCGCGACGGTGACGCTGGAAAAAGTCGAAGGCGGGTTTTCGATTACGGCCGTCCACCTCGACCTCGTGGCAAGGATTCCCGGCGCCAGCCAGCAGGCGTTCGATACGGCGGCCAACAACGCCAAGGCCGGATGCCCGGTGTCGAAACTGCTGAACGCGAAAATCACCCTGGAAGCGAAGCTGCAGGGCTGAGCGTGGCCGGAGCAAGGGGGACGACACCTATAATGGTGTCGTCCTTATTCTTTTTGCGCCAAGGCATCCATGGGCATCGAAACCGACTGCAAGCAGGAACCCGGACTATTCAGGCCGGTCATCGACCGCAACCGTTGCGAAGGCAAGGAAGAATGCGTGAAAGTCTGTCCTTATGATGTTTTCACAATGGGGACGGTCCCGCCTGAACAGCGCAAGGGCCTGAGCCTGCGCGGGAAGCTCAAGGGATACGCGCATCGCTGGCAGCAGGCCTTCGCCACCAATGCCGATGCCTGTCACGCCTGCGGGTTGTGTGTCTCCGCCTGTCCCGAGAAAGCGATCACTCTGACGCGCGTTTGACGTGCTTTGCACGGTGAGAACTCATTCACTCGCTGACGTGGATAACGTCACGCATCACCGGATAGATGTTGTTGTTCCGGCGCCGTCTGCTGAACACGCCGTAGTGACCGACGTCGGCGTGGATGTCTGTTCTTCAGTCTTTTGCCGCCAGCGACCCGTGAACAGCCCGGCGGTCAGCCGGCTGTAAAACTTGCAGCCCGCCGGTAATCCCTACAGGGAGGAGCCTCTCGGCCGCAGTCCGGTGCGCCCTTATGCGCGTGGCTAAGTGATTGCGCAATAACGCGATAGCGGGTAAGCGCGGCTCAGTGCATGACATAGGCACGGCGATTGCACATTCAGTGCCAGTGCGGTGAACAACCGGATAGTCACGCTCCACAAGCAAGGCATGCCAAAACTTGAACTGCAACCAATGTGATCAGGAGGAGTGCCATGAAGGTAATCCCGGGATTCTCGACCGCCTTTCGCGTTCTGCGTCGCGCTAGCGGACTGTGGGAAGTATTGGAAGAGGGGCGCAGCCGCGCGCTGGCCAGGTTCAAAGCGCCCCAGGCGGCGCTGTCTTATGCCTGTTCTGTCGCTGAAGCCAGGAACGGATCGCTGGCGGTGGTTTTTGATTAGCCGCGCCGGGCGCAATCCACTGCGCGTTTCGCTAATAAATACGAGGGCACTGCCGTGAAAACAACCGGATGGCTTATAGCGGCCGCATGTGGACTGATGCTGCCGGCTTGCGCGGGCCACGACAAGGGTGGAACCCGCTACGAGGATCCGTCCGCAATGGCGGTGCTCGAGCCCACCCAGGGAAGCACGGTGCGCGGCGCGGTGGATTTTGTACGCAAGGGTGGGGCGGTGCTGGTCACCGCCAATCTGAGCGGTCTTGCCCCAAATTCCACGCACGGCATCCACATCCATGAAATTGGCGACTGCACGGCGCGCGACGGCGCCAGCGCGGGCCCCCACTTCAATCCCTCATCGTCCGATCACGGCGGTACGACCGGCTTCAAACGCCATGGCGGAGATCTGGGCAATCTGACCGCGGATGCCAAAGGCGAGATCGCAGCCACCGTTAAAGTGAATGGTGACATTGCCTTCGGCAACGGAGCGGACAGTATTGTCGGCCGCGGACTCGTCGTCCACGCCAATGCCGATGATCTCGAATCCCAGCCTGCGGGCAACTCCGGAGCGCGTCTCGCCTGCGGCGTCATTACCCGCAATCCGGACAGGAAGACGACGGAAGGGTAAAGAAAAGAGAAAAAGCGGTACTGGGTGCTGCGAGAAAATCGAATTCGGTAAACTTCGATCGCAAGAAGAATTTCCAACTGCAGCACTCAGCACTCAGCACTCAGCACTCAGCACTCAGCACTCGTCTCGGGCTCAGTGTGCCTTCTCCCAGTTCGGTCCGGCGCCAACGTCGACAACCAGCGGCACGGCGAGTTGCGTCACGCGTTCCATCAATCCGGGCAATTCTTTCTTCACCAGTTCCAGTTCCGCCTGCGGAACTTCCAGCACCAGTTCGTCGTGTACCTGCATGATCAGGCGGCTGGCGAGGCCCGAATCGCCAATCCAGTCCTGCACGGCGATCATCGCGAGCTTGATCAGATCCGCCGCGGTGCCTTGCATCGGTGCATTGATGGCCGCCCGCTCGGAGCCTTGGCGCCGTGCCGGATTGCCGGACTTGATTTCGTTCAGATACAGCCGGCGCCCGAACACCGTTTCCACATAGCCCAAATTGCGCGCGGATTCGCGGGTGCGCTCCATGTATTCCTTCACGCCCGGGTAGCGCAGGAAATAGCGCTCCATATACTGATTGGCCGCGCCGCGCTCGATGCCAAGCTGGGCGGCGAGGCCGAACGCCGACATGCCGTAGATCAGACCGAAGTTGATCACCTTGGCGTACCTCCGCTGTTCGCTGCTGACGGAAGCCGAATCGATCCCGAAGACTTCAGCCGCCGTATGCCGGTGCACGTCCTGGCCGGTGGCAAAGGCGTGCAGCAGTCCCTTGTCCTGCGACAGGTGCGCCATGATGCGCAACTCGATCTGGGAGTAATCGGCCGAGACGATAATCGAACCCGGGGGCGCGATGAAGGCCTCCCGGATGCGGCGGCCCTCAGTAGTACGTACCGGAATGTTCTGCAGGTTCGGCTCGTTGCTCGACAGGCGTCCGGTTACAGCAACTGCCTGGCCATAGTTGGTGTGAACGCGTCCGGTTTGCGTGTTCACCATGCGCGGCAGTTTGTCGGTATAGGTCGACTTCAGTTTCGTAAGTCCGCGGTACTCCAGGATGAGTTTCGGCAGCGGGTGATCGAGAGCCAGTTCCTGCAGCACGTCCTCGTCGGTCGAAGGCAGGCCGCCCGGCGTTTTTTTCTTGACCGGCAGCTTGTGTTTCTCGAACAGGATTTCCTGGAGCTGTTTCGGCGAGTTCAGGTTGAAGGGCTGGCCCGCCTGCTGATGTACCGCCTGTTCCAGTTCCATCATCTTGGCGCCGAGTTCGCGGCTCTGCTGCTCGAGTAGTCTGACGTCGAGCAGGACGCCGTTGCGCTCCATGATGAACAGGACTTCCATTACCGGCATCTCGATAGTGCGGTAGACGCGTTCGAGTTTTTCGTCCGCGGAAACCCGCGGATACAGGGTCTGGTGCAGTTGCAGAGTGATGTCGGCGTCTTCGCCGGAATATTCCGTCGCGCGCGCGACGTCCACCTGTTCGAACGAGATGCGGGAGGCGCCCTTGCCGGTGACGTCGTCGTAGCTGATGGTCTTCACTTCGAGATGGCGCATCGCCAAGTCGTCCATGTCGTGCGGCCGGTGGCTCTCGAGAACATACGACTGCAGCAGTGTGTCGTGCTCGATGCCGTTGAGCGCCACGCCGTGATTCGCAAACACGTGCTTGTCGTACTTGAGGTTCTGACCCAGTTTCGGCCGTTGCGGATTCTGCAGCCAGCCCCGCAGGACCGACAGCACGTGATCGGTGGAAAGTTGCGCCGGCGCACCGGCGTAGGTGTGAGACACCGGTATGTAGGCGGCCTTGTCTGCCTCGACCGAGAGGGAGAGGCCCACCAGTTGCGCGGTCAGGGGATCCAGGCTCGTGGTTTCCGTATCGACTGAAACGATCCTGGCGCTTTCGACGCGCGCCAGCCAGGCCCGAAGCTGTTCGTCGGTCAGTACAGTTTCGTATTCCCGCGACCCCGCCTGCTTCGGCTGCGGAGCCTGGGAGGTTGAGCCGGTTTGCTCTTCGCGTCCTCGCCCGTCCCCCAACCCGCGTCCCTGAAGTTCGTTCAGCCAGGCCTTGAACTCGAGGTGTTCGAACAGCGCGGACAATTCCTTTACATCGTCCGGCCTCGGCGTGAGATCGGCGAGGTTAAGCGGAAGTTCGACGTCGCACTTGATGCTCAGCAGTTTTCTAGCCGTCGGCAGCCAGGGCAGAGCCTTGCGCAGGTTTTCTCCCACCGCTCCCGATATCTCTCCGGCATGCGCGACGATGTTGTCCAGCGTCCCATACTGGGCGAGCCATTTGACAGCGGTCTTCGGACCAACCTTGTTGACACCGGGGACGTTGTCCACCGAGTCGCCGATCAGCGTGAGGTAATCCACGATCTGAGACGGCTTGACGCCGAACTTGGTCTCGACGCCCGCTTCATCGAGATTTTCGTTGGACATGGTATTGACCAGGCGCACCAGGGGATTCACCAACTGTGTGATGTCCTTGTCGCCGGTGGAAATGATGGTTTGCACGCCCTGCTGCCCGGCCTGCTTCGCCAAGGTGCCGATCACGTCGTCCGCCTCGACGCCGTCCACCATCAGCAGGGGCCACCCCATCGCGCGGATGCTATGGTGGAGCGGTTCGATCTGCGCGGAAAGATCGTCGGGCATCGGCGGCCGGTTGGCTTTGTATTGCGAGTACCAGTCGTCGCGGAATGTCTTTCCTTTTGCGTCGAATACGCAAGCGATATAATCCCCCGCTGTTTCCTTGCGCAACCGGCGCAGCATGGAAAGAACGCCTCTGATCGCGCCGGTAGGCTCTCCGCGCTTGTTGCGCAAGTCTGGCAGCGCGTGGAAAGCACGGTAAAGATAGGAAGAGCCATCAACCAGCACCAGAGTTTTCATTGACGGTCAGTGCGGAAAATAGAGCATGAGTGAAAAGCAGAAGGTTCCGGTTCCGCTTGCCCCCGAGTTCGTCGAGAAGGCCTGGTCGGCGCGCGAATCCTGGCGGGTTTTTGGAATTATGGCAGAGTTTGTCGAGGCCACCGAACGCCTGGCGCACATCCGTCCGGCAGTGAGTATTTTCGGCAGCGCGCGCACGCCGCCAGACCATCCTTACTACCACCTTGCGGAGAACATCAGCCGCCAGCTGTCCGACGCCGGCTTCAGTGTCATCTCCGGAGGCGGCCCGGGCATCATGGAAGCGGCGAACAAGGGCGCCTATGCGGGACGCTCGCTGTCGGTCGGCCTCAACATCCAGTTGCCGCACGAGCAGGCATCCAACCGCTACCAGGACGTCAGCCAGACCTTCCGCCATTTCTTCGCGCGCAAAGTCATGTTCGTAAAATTCGCCTGTGCCTATGTCGTGCTGCCGGGCGGGTTCGGCACGCTGGACGAGCTGGGCGAAGTGCTGACCCTGGTGCAGACCCGCAAGATCCGCAGCATTCCGGTCATCCTGATGCAGAGCTCGTACTGGAAGGGACTGTTAGACTGGATGCGCGACCGCATGGTTTCCGAGGGCATGATCGACGCCAACGACATGAACCTGATACAGATCATCGACGAGCCCGAGGGGGTGGTCGAAGCGATATTCAACCATTACGAGAAACGCGGCTTCACGCTTACCGCCGCGGAACGCGAAGCGCAACTGAACCTGTAGTCCCGCCATACGATGTCCGTATTCACGACAGTCACGCCCGAGCAGCTTTCCGCCTGGCTGAAAAACTATTCCATCGGCGTGCTGGTCGACCTCGAGGGCATTCTCTCGGGAATCGAGAACACCAATTATTTCGTCACCACCAGCCACGGCAGGTTCGTGCTGACGCTGTTCGAGAAACTGACGGGCGCCGAACTGCCGTTCTACCTGAACCTGATGGCTCATCTTTCCAGCCATGGCCTGCCGTGCCCGAAGCCGATCGCCAACCTGCAGAACCAGCTTTTGGGCGAGCTCAATGGCAAGCCGGCCGCCATTGCCACCTGCCTGGAAGGCCAGCCGGTGCTGGAGCCGACTCCGGACCATTGCGCACGAGTAGGCGAAGTACTCGCGGAAATGCACCTTGCCGGCGGCACCTACAAGGGCCGCCTCGACAATCTCCGGGGAGCGCGATGGTGGACCGCCTGCGCACCCGAAATCTATCCCTTCCTCAAGCCTGAGGACGAGGAGCTGCTCCGGTCGGAGATCCGCTTCCAGGCCGGGCAGAACCGGGAACCGTTGCCCCGAGGCGTGGTGCATGCAGACCTGTTCCGTGACAACGTGCTGTTCCGCGAGGACCAGGGACATGGCGCGCAGGTCGGTGGATTCATCGATTTTTATTTTGCCTGCATCGACTGCTTCATCTACGACGTCGCCATCACGGTCAACGACTGGTGCGTGAACGCCGATGCGGCCACAGACACGGCGCGCGTGCAGGCCATGCTCAAAGCCTATACCACGGTGCGGCCGTTCACCGCCGAAGAACGCGAGGCCTGGCCCTGGATGCTGCGCGCCGGCGCGCTGCGATTCTGGGTATCGCGCCTGTACGACTTCCACCTGCCCCGTCCCGGCGAACTGACCCACAAGCACGACCCGGAGCGTTTCCGCCGCATCCTTTTGAATCACCGCGCCTCGCCCGAGCGGCAGCAGGGCCTCGCAGTATGAGCTTGCCATGCCGATGAGCATTCGCAGCGTCCCGCCGGAACGCGGGTGGCAGTGGATCGTCCAGGCCTTTGCGCTGTTCAGGAAGAACCCGCTGATCTGGCTGGTGCTGAACCTGATACTGGTGGCGATCGGCTGGGTGCTGGGAAAGGTGCCGGTCGCGGGCTCTTACGTGCTCTACCTGCTCGCCCCCATTTTTCTCGCCGGCATCATGACCGCGTGCAGGGACCTCGAAGCGGGTGGCGACATCGAGATCGGGCATCTGTTTCGCGGCTTCCGCCAGAACTCCGCGCAGCTGGTGACGGTCGGCGGCGTGCACCTGGTCGGCCAGGTGCTGATCTCGGGCCTGATGCTGAGCATCGGCGGGCCGGAATTCCAGGAAATCGCGCGGGGCGGGCAGGTGGGGGACCCGGCCGCCATTTCGCCGGAAGCGCGCGAGCGTATCCTGCTGGCGCTCCTGGTTTCACTTTCGCTTTACATGCCGCTGGCGATGGCGGTTTGGTTCTCGCCTTCGCTGGTGATCCTGAACAACCAGCAGGGCTTTCGTGCCATCGTTTTCAGCCTCATCGCAGGCTTTCGCAACATCCTGCCGTTCCTGGTCTACGGCCTGGCCAGCACGGTGTTGTTCGTCCTCGCGGTGCTTCCCTTCGGCATTGGCCTGGTGTTGTGGCTGCCGGTCATGGCGCTGAGCATGTACACCAGCTACCGCGATGTGTTCGTGATGACCGCCGCGCCGGCAACGGAGCCCGAGGCCTGATCCGCTTCATGCCGCGGTCAGCTTCGCGTACTCCAGCGCCAGCCATTTAAGCCCGCCATCGCGGAAGTTCACCTGCACCCGTGCATCGGCACCGTGGCCTTCGGCGCTGACGATCACGCCGGAACCGAACTTCGCATGGACCACGCTTTGGCCGACGCGCCAGCCTGAGACGGAGGCCTCCATCTTTGGCGTCTTCTCGGAGCCGGATTCGAAACCCCTGGCCACGACGAACCCGGAATACTTGGTTGTATTGACGCGCTTGATCAGTTCCGCCGGAATCTCCTCGAGGAAGCGCGAGGCGATGTTGTAGCGCGTTTGCCCGTGCAGCATGCGTGTCTGCGCATGGGTCAGGTACAGCCGGCGCCGCGCCCGCGTCAGCGCGACGTACATGAGCCGGCGCTCCTCTTCCAGTCCTTCCTGCTCCGTCAGGCTGTTCTCGTGCGGGAACAAGCCTTCTTCCAGGCCGCTGATGAACACCGCGTGAAACTCGAGGCCCTTGGAGGAATGGACCGTCATCAGTTGCAGGGCGTCCGCGCCCGCGGCAGCCTGATGTTCGCCGGACTCCAGCGAGGCATGGGCCAGGAACAAGCTCAGCGCGTCCAGGCCTTCGGAACGGATTTCTCCTTCTTCGGTGACCTGCGTGATGGGGCCGTCGGCGGCGACGAAAGTCGTTGCCGCGGTCGTCAGTTCGTTCAGATTCTCGATGCGGTCCTCGGCTTCGCGCTCGGTCTGGTAGTGCGCGATCAGCCCGCTGTGTTCGACCACGTGTTCGACGATCTCCGGCAGGGGCAGGCCTTCGGCAGCCTTGCGCATGGATTCGATCATCTGGATGAACGCCGCGATGCTGGTGCCGGCCCTGCCGCTCAGGGTATTGACGCAGGCCGCCTGCCACAGCGATATGCCGCGGCCTTGCGAAACTTCCTGCAACTGCTCGATACTGCGGTTGCCAATGCCCCGCGTCGGAAAATTCACCACGCGCAGGAAAGCGCCGTCGTCGTCGGCATTCGCGACCAGGCGCAGGTAGGCCAGCGCATGCTTGATTTCCTGGCGCTCGAAGAATCGCAGGCCGCCGTATACCCGGTAGGCCATTCCCGCCTTCACCAGCGCGTGCTCCAGCACCCGCGACTGGGCATTGGAGCGGTACAGCAGCGCCATGTCCGAAAGCGCCGCGCCTGCGTTCCTGAGCAGACGGACTTCGTCGAGGATGTAGTCCGCCTCCTCGAGGTCGGTCATGGCCTCGAACAGCCGCAGCGATTCGCCGGAGCCTTCCGACGTCCACAGATTTTTGCCCAGCCGGCTGTGGTTGTTGCGGATAAGCGCATTCGCGGCGTCGAGGATGTTGCCCTGGCTGCGGTAGTTCTGCTCGAGCTTGATGACTTTCTCGACATGGAAGTCGCGCTCGAAGTCCAGCATGTTGCCCGATCGGGCGCCGCGGAAAGCGTAAATGGACTGATCGTCGTCGCCCACGCCGAAAATGCTGTTGCCCGAGCCTGCGAGCAGCTTGAGCCACATGTACTGCAGCCGGTTGGTGTCCTGGAACTCGTCCACCAGGATGTGCTGGAAGCGCCCCCGGTAGTGCTCGCGCAGGAGTTCGTTCTTCGACAGCAACTCATAACAGCGCAGCAACAACTCGGCGAAATCCACCACGCCTTCGCGGTTGCATTGGGCGTCGTAGGTTTCATAGACCATGACCAGGCGCCGCGAAAAATCGTCGAAGGCCTCGACTTGCGGCGCCCGCAGACCCTGCTCCTTGGCGCCGTTGATAAAATACTGCGCCTGCCGCGGCGGGTACTTCTCATCGTCGAGGTTCATGCCCTTCATCACGCGCTTGATCAGCGCGAGTTGGTCGGCGGAATCGAGGATCTGGAAGGTCTGCGGCAGTCCGGCGTCGCGGTAATGCGCGCGCAGGATGCGGTTGCACAAGCCGTGAAATGTGCCGACCCACATGCCGCGGGTATTGATTGGCAGCATCCCGGAAATCCGTATCAGCATCTCGCGCGACGCCTTGTTGGTGAACGTCACGGCCAGCAGGCCCATTGGACCAATCTGCCCGGTCTGGATCAGCCAGGCGATACGGGTGGTGAGAACCCGGGTCTTGCCGGAACCAGCGCCGGCAAGGATCAGCGCCGACTGGTGGGGGAGCGTGACGGCTTCGAGCTGTTGCGGATTCAGGCCTTCGAGCAGCGACATTCGGGAGCGGGGGCGTTGCGTTTTCGATCCGGGATTATATGTGAAGCGCGGATCTAAACCTTGAACCACGGAGGGCACGGAGGAAAACAAGAACGAGGGAGGGGAAAATTTCATGGTGGTGCAGTGGGCGATTACACGCGGCGATTTACTCGGGCGCCATGCACAACCGCAGCGATTCCTCCATTTACTCTTCCGGTTTTCCTCCGTGCCCTCCGTGTCCTCCGTGGTTCAGGACCTAACTTCTTTCGCCTTGCGGCTTTCGGAGACCAGGTCGCGGATCAGGGGCGTCATGATGGATTGCATGGCGAAATCCATCCGCGTGCCCGGAACCACCAGCGTGTCGGGACGCGACTGAAAGGAATCCTCGATCATCGCCAGCAGATAGGGAAAGTTCACCGGCTCCGGTCTGGTGAAACGGATCACGACGAAACTTTCCTCCGCCGAGGGAATCTCGCGGACCACGAAGGGATTCGAGGTGTCCACCGTCGGCACGCGCTGGAAATTCACATGCGTGCGCGAGAACTGAGGCGTGATGTAATGCACGTAGTCGTACATGCGGCGCAGGATCGTGTTCGTCACTGCATCAACGGAGTGGCCCCGCGCCTGGGTGTCGCGATGGATTTTTTGGATCCACTCGAGATTGACGATCGGCGTTACGCCGATCAACAGGTCGACATGCTTCGCGATGTCGACCTTGTCCGTCACCACGCCGCCATGCAGGCCTTCGTAGAACAACAGGTCCGTCTGGTCCGGCAGCCGCTGCCAGGGCGTGAAGGTGCCGGCCTTCTGCCCGTAGCGCGCGGCGCGCTCCTCGTTGTGCAGGTAGAGCCTGGAATTACCGCCGCCGTGCCGGCCGTATTCGTGGAACAGGGCTTCCAGTTCCTCGAACAGGTTGGCCTCCGGGCCGAAATGGCTGACCGCCTGGCCGCCCATCTGCTCGTAGGCCTCGATCAGGCGCCGCATCTCTTCGCGGGAATATTTGTGGAAGCTGTCGCCCTCGATGAGCGCCGCGCCGATGCCCTCGTGCTGGAAAATGTTTTCGAAGGTCTTGCGCACGGCGGTGGTGCCGGCGCCGGACGAACCGGTTACCGCGATGATCGGATGTCTGCGTGACATGGGGGCGCGGGATGGGCGTGCGCCGGAGCAGCGCACGCCGCGATCCTACACCGAAACGTCCCGGCTACGGGCGTCGCTTGTGCGGCGCCCGCTATGGATCTGGTCGACGCCTTACAGATTACTGCTGTGAAGCGACCGGTTCGACGCCGGGGTGCGTTGTCTTGAGCCGGGCGCCGAGCGCCGCGGCTTCCCGTTCGTTCGCAAAACCGGCGATGCGCACCCGGTAAAGCTGCCCGCCTTCCCGCGGCTGCGGACGGATTCGCGCGGGATAGCCGTCACGCCGCAGGTTGTCGTACAGCGCAAGCGCATCGGCCTGGCTCTCGAAGCTGCCGAGATACAGCTTCCATTTGCCGTCCTTTCGCACCACGCCCTGCCCGTCCGCGATTTCGGTTTCGGTGGCCCAGAGCTTCAGTTGCTCCATGGGCACGGGCTCGACCGTGGCCGCGCCTTCCCTGGGCGCCTGCAGGTAGGTGAGCGGATCCTTCATTTCCACCGGCTGGTCGCCGCTGCGCGTCACCGAGATCTTGCCTTCGATCAGCACGACCACCTCCTTGTCACCCAGATTCTTGCCCCAGATGTCTGTGCCGCGGATGCCGGCGGTGATGGTCGGGAACTGCACCACGATGTCGCGCGAAGTCCTGGCCTTCAGCGCCGCATCAGTGGTGAAACGGAAGGCCCCCTCGAGAACGCGCAGTGTGGCCCCGAGGAAGCTCTCCTTGCGTCGCTGCACGACGTCGGACAGTTGCAGGCGGCCGTTCTCGCCAAGCTTCACGACGCTGCCGTCGGCGAGGCGCAGCAGCAGGCGCGAGTTGCCGCCGGTCGCGACTTCGTCGTTGCTGCGCAACTCGGAACCGATCACCAGCGGCTGGCGCTTGCCGTCGCGGCTGACCCATGCCGGAAGCTGGATGCCTTCAACAACGGCATCGGGAGCGGCCTGCAAAAGAGTGGCCGCGGAAAAGAGCAGGGCAAAAAGGCCTGCGCGTAGCAATGTCATATGAACTCCATTTGAATTTTACCAACCACGTCGGCAAATACGGCTGCAAAAGCTGATCGGATGCGATGGCGACGGTATAATCAATCATTCTAGAACAAACACTTCCATAAACATGCAACCGCAATACCAGCCCTCCGCCGTCGAGCAGCAGGTACAAAAAGAGTGGGCCGCCAAAAATGCATTCCGTGCCGCCGACGGGGCCGACAAACCGAAGTACTACTGCCTGTCGATGTTCCCCTATCCGTCCGGCAAGCTGCACATGGGTCACGTGCGCAATTACACCATCGGCGACGTGCTCTCACGCTATCACCGCATGCGTGGCTACAACGTCCTGCAGCCGATGGGCTGGGATGCCTTCGGCCTGCCCGCCGAGAACGCGGCCATGGCCAACAACGTGCCGCCGGCGAAATGGACCTACGACAACATCGCCTACATGAAGAAGCAGCTCAAGTCGCTGGGTTTTGCCATCGACTGGGAGCGCGAACTGGCGACTTGCACGCCGGAATACTACCGCTGGAACCAGTGGTTCTTCCTGCGCATGCTGGAGAAGGGCCTGGCCTACAAGAAAACCGGCACCGTGAACTGGGATCCGGTCGACCAGACCGTACTGGCCAACGAGCAGGTGATCGACGGACGCGGCTGGCGCACCGGCGCGCTGGTGGAGAAGCGCGAAATCCCGATGTACTACCTGGCCATCACGAAGTACTCGGAGGAACTGCTTGCGTCGCTCGATACGCTGACCGGCTGGCCGGAGCGGGTCAAGACCATGCAGGCGAACTGGATCGGCAAGAGTTTCGGCGTCCGCCTGGCCTTTCCCTATGAACTGAACGGCACGGCCGGCAAGCTGTGGGTGTTCACCACCCGCGCCGATACCGTCATGGGCGTGACGTTCGTGGCGGTCGCGGCGGAGCATCCCCTTGCGGCCGAAGGCGCCAGGGGCAACCCGCAACTCGCCGCCTTCGTCGAGGAATGCAAGCGCGGTGGCGTGCAGGAAGCGGAACTCGCGACCCAGGAAAAGAAGGGCATGAAGACCGACCTGTTCGTCAGCCACCCGCTCACGGGCGAGAAGGTGGAAGCCTGGGTCGGCAATTACGTGCTGATGAGC
>CAYODB010000052.1:0-19280 GCA_964402495.1 uncultured Bordetella sp. | reverse complement strand
GCGCAAGAAGCCACGCATCCTGACGATCACCCAGAGCACCTACGACGGCGTGCTCTACAACGTCGAAACGCTCAAGGAAATCCTGAACTCGTCCATCGACACCCTGCATTTCGACGAAGCCTGGCTGCCGCACGCGACCTTCCACGAGTTCTACAAGGACATGCACGCCATCGGCAAGGACCGGCCGCGGACCAAAGACGCGATCATTTACGCCACGCATTCAACCCACAAGCTGCTGGCCGGCATCTCGCAGGCCTCGCAGATCCTGGTGCAGGAATCGGAGACCCGCAAGCTCGACCGTCATATGTTCAACGAGGCTTACCTGATGCATACCTCGACTTCGCCGCAGTACGCGATCATCGCTTCCTGCGACGTGGCGGCGGCGATGATGGAACCACCAGGCGGGACCGCCCTTGTGGAGGAGTCCATTGCCGAGGCGCTGGATTTCCGACGCGCGATGAGGAAGGTGGACGCCGAGTTCGGCAAGGACTGGTGGTTCAAGGTGTGGGGCCCGGAAAAGCTGACGGCAGAAGGCATCGGTTCGCGCGAGGACTGGATACTGAAGGCCAACGAGAAGTGGCATGGCTTCGGCAACCTGGCGCCCGGCTTCAACATGCTGGACCCGATAAAGTCCACGGTCATCACGCCTGGTCTGGACGTGTCGGGCAAATTCGCCAAGAGCGGCATTCCGGCATCGATCGTCACCAAGTACCTCGCCGAGCACGGGGTCATCGTCGAGAAGACCGGGCTCTATTCGTTCTTCATCATGTTCACTATCGGCATCACCAAGGGCCGCTGGAACACGCTGGTCACGGCGCTGCAGCAGTTCAAGGATGACTACGACAAGAACCAGCCCATGTGGCGCATCCTGCCCGAGTTTTGCCAGGCGTTTCCACGCTATGAGCGCATGGGCCTGCGCGAACTCTGCGACCAGATCCATGACATGTACAAGGCCAATGACGTGGCCCGGCTGACCACTGAGATGTACCTGTCCGACATGCAGCCGGCGATGAAGCCTTCCGATGCTTTTGCCGCGATGGCTCACCGGGACATCGACCGGGTCGAGATCGACAGGCTCGAGGGCCGCGTAACGAGCGTGCTTCTGACTCCCTATCCTCCCGGCATTCCGCTGCTCGTCCCGGGCGAAATATTCAACAAGACCATCGTGCGTTACCTGCAGTTTGCTCGTGATTTCAATCGTAAATTTCCCGGCTTCGACACCGACATCCACGGCTTGGTCGAGGGCGAGGCCGCGGGTGAAGTGCAATACTACGTGGACTGCGTGCGGCATCCCTGACCGGCGATGTCCGGAGATGAGACCCGGCCGGATCGTGTCCTGGCGACTGTATTACCTGGCAATCGGCACCAGAAAAGGGCGAAACCGCGATGCCGGTTTCGCCCTTGTTCATTGGAGAATGCCGTCTGCAATCCGAATCGGGATATCGCGTCCTTTCGCGCGCAAACCGTTTGACGCTTGGCGCGCAGTTATGTAATGTTCAGCGCGATAAAAAGTCTTTCAATCTCAGGGTTTACGGCAGATTCAAGTCAGTCAGGAGGTTTCGAATGCCGAATTTAAAACGGTTCGCGCTGTTTTCTACTTTGTTGCTGGTCATCTCGCTGTCTGCTTCGGCGGCGGATGACCTGCTGCTCAAGGCCAAGCAGCAGTTGGACAATGGCGATGCGCAAGGCGCTTACAACCTGCTCATTCCCCTTCAGTCCGCACGCGCCGGTAACCCCGAGTACGATTTTTTGCTGGGTTCGGCAGCGCTCGGAATCGGCAAGAACACGGAAGCGGTGTTTGCCCTCGAGCGCGTGCTCGCCGTCCAACCCAACAGCGCACCGGCCCGTGCACAAATCGCCCGTGCCTACTTCAACTTGAAGGAAACCGAAACCGCGAAGCGCGAATTCGAGAACGTCAAGAAACAGGACGTTCCGCCCGAAATATCCGCCACGATCGACCGGTTCCTCGACGCGATTGCCCGGGTGGAGGAGGCTGAGCGCACGACCATCCGCGGCTTCATCGAGGTCGGCGCTGGCTGGGACAGCAACGTCAACAGCGCGACCGCCGACGGACAGGTCGCAGTGCCGTCCTTTGGCGGCACGATTTTCAGCCTGGCGCCTGCATCCCAGGAGCAGGAGGATGCGTTCATCAGCTTCGGCGGAGGAGTGAGTTTCACGCACCCGTTTTCCAAGCGGCTCTCGATGTTCGGCGGCCTCGCCTACCAGAACAAGAACAACGTCAACGAAACGGACTTCTCGACTTACTACTACGACGCCAACCTGGGTATCGCCTACCGCCGCGACCGGGACACGTTCACGCTCGGTGCCCAGTACAACTCGTTCTTCGTCGACAATCCCCAACTGTATAGCGAAGCCTATCGGAACGCCTCGGGCCTGACCGGCCAGTGGCAGCATGATTTCGATTCGCGCAACCAGGTGAGCTTCTTCGGGCAATACAGCAACCTCGAGTACCCGGGCCAGGATGTCCGCAACGCCGACCGGTACGTGGGTGGCGCGGGATATGCTCATGCATTTGGGCGCGGCACCTTCATTACCTATCTGGGCGTTTACGGTGGGGTTGAGGACGAAAAAGAGGACGGGGTGCCGCAATTCGGCCACGACCTGTACGGTGCACGCATCGGGCTGCAATGGAACGTTGTGGAAAAATTCGCCCTGTTTTTCAACGGCAGTGCGGAACGCCGTGAGTACGGCGGACCGGACCCGTTCTTCCTGGTCGATCGTGAGGACACGCAGTACAACGCTTCGGCCGGAATGATTTTTGTACCGAAGAAGGGGTTGCGGATCACCCCGCAGGCAAGCTGGACGAACAACGAATCGAACATCCCGATAAATGAATTCGACCGGATCGTCTACCAGGTCACGTTGCGTTACGACATGTAGTCCACGGTGTTAAAGAACCGCGGTGCCAAAGAACCGGTTGAATTCCGGAGCACGAGAGCGAGTTGCGAATTGGACAAGGGAGCAATGAAGATGCCTAGGCAAAATTTCAAGCTGGCCGGCCATGCATTCCTGTTGAGCATGATTGCCGCTGCCTATCCGGTGATCGGCCACACGGCCCCGGCGGCGCGTGTGGATTTCGCTGTCGGCAACGTCAAGGCGATCGGCCCCAACGGTCAGAGTCGCACAGTGGCGAAGGGCGCGCAGATCGAACAGGGCGAAACGATCTCGACCAATAATGGCCGCGCGCAACTCAGATTTACCGATGGCGCGTACGTCTCGTTGCAGCCGGAATCTGAATTCCGCATCGACCAGTATCGGTTCGACGGCAAGCAGGACGGCAACGAGAAAGGCTTCTTCAGCCTGATCAAGGGCGGCCTGAGGACCATTACCGGCCTGGTCGGCCGGACGAACAAGAACAATTACCAGGTGACGACTTCGGTCGCCACCATCGGCATTCGCGGCACCGAGTACACCATCCAGTACGGCCAGTCTGTCATCGGCACGGTCGGCGAGGGCGAGATCAATGTCTGCAACGGCGCAGGCTGCCTGAGCGTCACCAACGGCGAGTCGTACTACGTGCAGAACGACGCCGTGAAACCCGTGCTGACCAACAAGCGTACGGACCTGCCACCGCCGGCACCGCAGAATCCGCCCGCGAGTTTCGCTGAAGCCGAAAACGTCAACGAGAACGGCGAATCATGCACCCTGGATCCAGCCAGTTGCGTTCCCCCGGCGCCCACCGGATTGCTGACCGGAACCCTCTCGCCGGGGAATGTGGCGTATGCAACCCAGTTCGGTTCGCAAAATGTCGGGACGACGCCCGCGACCCTCGATGCCAACGGCCTGCTGGTTTCCTTCGACCGTTTTGGTTCACCGTTCTCCCTCTCGAATCACCTCCCCAAGTCCGGTAACGAAGCCGGCAACGACGGAATCATTGCCTGGGGGTACGCGTTGGATTCAAGCGGCGGAGAGGCCGTCCACTATGCGGTGGGCACGGTTCCGAGCATTTCCGACCTGAATACCACATTCACGCAGATGACCGGGACGTATGAATTGCTCGGTGCCACGACGTTGACCGGAAGTTTGGGCAGCGCCGGAACGTTGAACAATGCGTTCATGAGGGTGGATTTTGGCCAGGCATCCGGTAACATCTCCGTCGGCATGGACCTGAATTTGAACGGAACGTCCGTATCCGCCAGCGCCACAGGCAATTTCTCGGGATCGGGATCGATATTCATTGCGTCGGGGGGCTCGTTCTTATCCAGCACTTATCTGGATGTTTCGGGTTTTTTCGCTGGAGCCAATGCCGAACGTGCCGGTGTCTCCTATACCGTCGCCGATCCGTCGGTGAACGGCAACGAAACTTTCCGCGGCGCGGCCGCCCTCAAGCAAACCGGTCTGACGTCTACGTTCGCGCAATAGTTGCGACTCTGCCTTCGGGTGCGCTCGCGCCAAACGTGCTGGATCCACGCTCCGTAGTCGACGGCATAGTCTGGCCGGCGGTACCGAACAACGCCGGCAGCACCATGATGTCGGCGTTGTTCCAGCTGCAACAAAGCCAGTGGCTTGATCCCGATCAGCTGTGGGCACAACAGCGTAGGCAGCTTAGAGAGCTCCTTCTATACTCCTGCCGCCATGTCCCTTTTTATCGACAAGGCTTGCAGGTCGAATTTGCCCGCTTGTCTGACGAGTTCTCCTTGCGGGAGTATTCGCGGCTTCCGCTGCTTACCAGGGCGGACATCCAGCAGCATTTCCGCGACCTTTGTTCGGATGCGCTTCCCCGCGACCACGGGGCGGCCTCTGCGGGAACGACTTCAGGCTCCACCGGGGAACCCATCCGTTTTCTCAGTACCCTTGTTTCCACGTTTTTCTGGCACGCGTTTACCTTGCGCGAGCACCTTTGGCACAAGCGCGACTTCCGCGCCGACATGGTCGCGATCCGGGTGGAAAAAGAGTCCAGTGTGGAGAAAAACTGGTTCGGGGAGGTTGGTGCCGGAATATTTCGCACGGGGCGTTGCGTGGTGATTCCCGCCCACTGGACGTTCGATCGCCAGCTCGCGCGCATCCTGGAGGAGAAACCAGCCTATCTGCTCGGCTATGCGAACAACCTGCTGGGCGTCCTTCAACTGGCGGATCAGCGTCGCGTGGAATTGCCCTGGCTGCGGGAAGTCCGCAGCTTCGGCGAAGCCGTTTCACCGGAATTGCGTGCCTACGTCCGGGACCGCTGGAAAGTGCCTTTTAGCGATGTCTACTCTGCGCGTGAGACCGGTTACATCGCGCTTCAATGCCCGGATCACGAGGCCTATCATATTCAGTCGGAGAGCGCGATCGTGGAGGTTGTCGACGATGGAGGCAATCACTGCGCTCCTGGCGAGATCGGCTGCGTCGTCGTCACGCCTTTGCACAATTTCGGCATGCCCCTGATCCGTTACGACATCGGAGACTATGCGGAGGTGGGCGGTCCTTGCGCATGCGGGCGCGGGCTTCCCGTGCTCACCAGGATCCAGGGCCGCTCGCGCAACTTGCTCGCCCTGCCCGATGGATCCAGAAGATGGCCGACGCTCGCGCCCGGAAAGCTCCTTGGCATCGCCCCGATCCGGCGATACAAGATCGTGCAGAAGAGCATTGCCGATGTCGAGATCCGGCTTATTGTCGACAGGCCGCTCCATTAGAATGAATTGGCAGCACTGCGCAGTCATTTCGCCGATCAGTTGGGACATGCATTCAATTGGACGTTCCGGTTCCTTGATGAATTCCCTCCGACATCCGGCGACAAGTTCGAAGACTTCGTTTCGGAAGTCGCCTGAATCCGGCCGCATGAATATCATCCGCACGGAAAGCGTCGCATCTCTTTCCGCCCGCACTGCATGAACGACGCAACAGAGGACGAACTGCGCGAAGCGGCGCGTGCCTTCGAGGCTGGTGCCGCCGGCGTGCCGGTTTTGCAAAACCTTTGCGCATGCCGGACCGGAGATGCGAATCTGCACTTTCTCCTCGGCGCATTGCTGGAGCGTCAAGGCCGTTTTGCGGACGCCCTGCAGGCGCTCGACCGGACCTTGCAACTGGATCCGGAACGCGTGCCTGCCCTCGGGGCAAAGGCCGCGGCACTGCGGGGGCTCGGGCGGCAGAAAGAGGCGATTTTGCTGCTGGTCGACGCCGCAGCAAGGCAGCCGCTAGCCGCTGAACTGTGGACAAACCTCGGCGTTCTGCGCGAAGCGGTCGGGGAATTCGGACCGGCCCTGGACGCCTATGATCGCGCGATCGCGCTTTCTGAAGCAAGCATGGGCGCCTGCATGAACCGGGGCTATGTCCTGACCCGGCTCGGCAGGCTCGGCGACGCGCTGGAAAACAACCAGCGCATCGCGGCACTGTATCCCGACAATGCGGATCTGCATTTCAATGTCGCGGAAGTCCTGCTCGCATTGCATCGTTACCAGGAAGCGGCAGAGGCCTGCGGCCGCGCCCTCGAGTTGCGACCCGACCATGCCAAGGCGCTCATCGACCGTGCGGTAGCCCTCGCGGCACAGGGGGAGGTCGAGGAGGCGCAGTACGATCTCGACAGGGCTGCGCGGATCAGTCCGCACGCCATGGACGCCTTTAACTTGGGGTTCGCCGAGCGCGCAGGGGGCATCCTCCAGGATTTCGGCGCTTACTCCATCTACTTCCATCTGCGGTATGAGTTGCTGGAATCATGCGAATGGAAGCATCGCGAGGAACTGATGCGTTCAGTGGTGGTTCAGGCAAACCAGGATGGCGGATCGGCGAGAGGAATCGCCGATCCGAACATACCGTTTCGGACGCTTGGATTCGATCTGCCCGGCTCAATCCAGCAAACGATTGCGCGAAGCATCGCCACTGCCATTGAAACCCGTGCGCAGGCCCAGTATTCGGCACTTCGAAAACCAGTATCCCGGCGCAAATCGCGCATCAGGCTGGGGTATGCCTCACCGGATTTCCGCATCCATCCAGCGGCGTTCCTCACCCGGCGCCTTTACGGCGGGCATGACCGATCGCGGTTCGAGGTCTTCGGCTATGCGCTGGCGCCGGATGACGGGAGCTGGATTCGCAGGGAACTGCAATCCGGATTCGACACGTTTCGCGACATGGGAACTCAAGATGCGAGTTCGATTGCGCGCCAGATGGAAGCCGACGGCATCGATATCGCCATCGACCTGGCGGGATACACCAACTTTTCGCGCAGCGGTGCATTCGCACTTCGTCCGGCCCCGCTTCAGGTGAACTGGCTCGGTTTCCCGGGGACTCTGGGCGCGGGCTTCATCGACTATGCCCTGGTTGACGGCATCGTGTGTCCCCCGGGAGACGACCCGTTTTGGACGGAAAAGCTGATCAGGCTGCCGAATACCTACTTCATCACGGACAATGATCCGAGATACGAGCCGGCCGGCATGGTCCGCGAAAAGGTCGGCCTGCCGGCGGACGGTTTCGTCTTTTGCTGTTTCAACAATGCCTGGAAAATCGAGCCGAGGATATTTTCCGTCTGGATGGACCTGCTAAAGGAAGTGCCGGGTTCGGTGCTGTGGTTGCTCGCATTCCGCCCCGAGGTCATCGTCAACCTGCGCCGTGAAGCGGGTGCGCGGGGCGTGGACCCGGACCGGCTGATTCTCGGCGGCCGGCTTCCCAATGAGGTCCACCTCGCGCGCTACGGTATCGCGGACATCTTCCTGGACACGTTGTACTACAACGCGCACACCACCGCGATCGATGCCTTGCGGGAGGGCACGCCCGTTATCACCGCGCCCGGCCAGACGATGCCTTCGCGGGTTGCCGCAAGTTTGCTAAGCGCGGCTGGAATGCCGGAACTGGTTTGCGCGACCCTCGGGGAGTATCGGGACAAGGCGCTGGCCCTGGCACGCAATCCCGAAGAACTTGCGCGTATCCGGTCAAAACTGAAACAGGGTCGCGGCAGTACCCCCCTGTTCGATACTCCGCGCTTCATCCGGAACCTTGAGACGGCCTACGAACTCATGTGGTCCCGGCACCTGCAGGGATTGCCGCCGGAGGCATTCGAGGTGCGGGAAGTGCCGAAACGCCAGGTATCGAGCCGCTGGTTCTGAAAGTCAGGCTTCCAGGTAGCGGTTCAGCGCTTCGCCCTGGGTCCTCAGCAGCAAGTCGATTGCTTCATTGAGTTGCAATTCGCGGCTCGCGCGATCCGCGCCGACGCGTTCGAGTGCCGAGCCGCACAAGTTCGTAGCCCCGCAGACCTGGCGCATTTCCCTCGAATAACGGCGCAATAGCGCCGCATCGTGCGTAGCAAGGGCCGCAACCAGCGTCGGACTGAGCATCGCCACGTTTCCAAGCAGGGCAAGGGGCATGATCCGACCCAGGGACGACAGGAAGTTCGTGCCAATGTCCCAGTCGGTGAGCGTGGCGCCCTTGGCCCTTGCAAGCGATTGCATGGCTTCTATGTAGAAGGGCAGGAACGCGTTGCCCCGGTCATAGACCGAAATGCAGTTGTTGACGCGCCGGTCGAGCATCAGCTCGCCCCATTTCTTTTCGCACCACAGCTCCATGCACAAGGCGTAGCCGTGTTCGGTCGAGACTTCGAAGCGATCCGGCATGAAGATCAGGACATCCGCGTCGACCCAGATGGCCCGTTCCCAGCCTTCGCCCAGGAACTTGCGGGCCCAAAGCGCCCTGGCCAGATCCGTCAGCGGCAGCATGCGTCCCCGGTAGGCGTCGAGAAACCACGCCGGGAGTACTTCGAATATCTCGTCGCCGATGAAGCGGTATTCGAATCCCCGCTGGCGGCCCCATTCGCGCACCGACTCCATGCAGCGGCGTATCCACTCAGGCGTATCGGCGCGGTAGGACTGAAATACCAGCGTTCTCACAATGCCTTGTGTCGGCGCTCTAGCGTGGAGTTGCGGTAACTCAGGTCGCTGGCATCGTCGTGCAGTTCTTCGCGGGCCGATTCCATCCATTCCGCCGCCGGCAACTCCGGGAACAAGACGTCGCCCTCGAAATCGCGATGGATCTCGGTCAGCAGGATGCGGTCGGCGATTCTCAGTGCCTCGCGGAATATCTGCTCACCGCCGATCACGAAGACTTCGCTGTCGTTCGCGGCCAGGGCCAGCGCCTTGACAAAGCTGTCTGCGACCAGGACGCCGTCGAAACGAAAACCGGAGTTGCGGCTGATTACGACAGTGGTACGGCCGGGCAGAATCCGGCCGATCGATTCGAAGGTCTTGCGGCCCATGATGATGTAGTGCCCCATGGTGAGCGCCTTGAAGCGCTTCAGGTCGGACGGCAAATGCCAGGGCAGCTTGTTGCCGGCGCCGATGACGCGGTTGCGCGCCATAGCGACGATCAATGAAATGCGGGGCACCGGCTTTCTGGCGTCACTCGTCACTCGTCACCTGATTAGTGTCGAAGATCGGGATCCCCGGACGGTGGCGCGCGCAGCGGCTAAACCGCCACTGGCGCCCTGATGGCCGGATGCGGGTCGTAGCCTTCGAGGGTGAAGTCTTCGTACTTGAAGTCGAAAATATTCCTGACGGCGGGATTGAGCTTCATGACCGGCAGCTTGCGTGTCTGGCGAGACAGTTGCTCGCGCGCCTGGTCGAGGTGATTCAGGTAAAGATGAGTGTCGCCCAGCGCATGGACGAACTCGCCGGGCTTGAGCCCGCAGACCTGCGCGACCATCAGGGTAAGCAAGGCGTAGGAGGCGATGTTGAACGGCACGCCGAGGAACAGGTCGGCGCTGCGCTGGTAGAGCTGGCAGGACAATTTTCCGTCGGCCACGTAGAACTGGAAGAAGGCGTGGCAGGGCATCAAGGCCATTTTGTCGAGGTCCGACACGTTCCACGCGGAGACGATCAGGCGCCGCGAGTCGGGGGTTCGCCTGATGTCGTCGATGACTTTCGAAACCTGGTCTATGTGGCGTCCGTCGGCTGTCGGCCAGGAACGCCACTGGTAACCGTACACGGGGCCGAGTTCGCCCTTCTCGTCCGCCCATTCGTCCCAGATCGACACCCCGTTTTCCTTCAGGTAGCGGGTATTTGTCTCGCCTTTCAGGAACCACAGCAGCTCATGGATGATGGATTTGAGGTGGACCTTCTTCGTGGTCAGCAGCGGGAAGCCGGCTTCGAGGTCGAAACGCAACTGCGGGCCGAAGACGCTGAGGGTACCCGTCCCGGTGCGATCACCCTTGCGGGTGCCGTTCTCGAGGATGTGGCGCATCAGGTCAAGATACTGTTGCATCGTTGCTCGCAGGAATCTCGTTCGGAGGAACGGATTTTAATGCACGCGCCGCCGCAGCGCATCGTCGGACGCGCGATGCCCCTATGCTAAACTTGGCCTTCATTTCAGTTGGTCGACGACCATGTCCGGCAATACCCTCGGCAAGCTCTTCTGCGTCACGTCCTTCGGAGAAAGCCACGGGCCGGCAATCGGCTGCGTCGTCGACGGCTGTCCGCCCGGACTGCTGCTTTCTGAAGCTGACATCCAGAAAGACCTCGATCGCCGCAAGCCCGGCACTTCGCGCCACGTCACCCAGCGCCGGGAATCCGACACCGTGGAAATTCTCTCCGGCGTGTTCGAGGGCCGGACGACCGGCACGCCGATAGCCCTGCTGATCCGCAACGAGGATCAGCGCAGCAAGGATTACGGCAACATCGCGCAAACCTTCCGTCCCGGCCACGCCGACTACACCTACTGGCACAAGTATGGCATCCGCGACTATCGCGGCGGCGGTCGCCAGTCGGCCCGCGAAACCGCCGTCAGGGTCGCGGCGGCCGCTGTGGCCCGCAAATGGCTGCACGAGAATCACAGCGTCGTCATCCGCGGCTGCATGTCCCAGCTCGGCCCGATTGCGATCCCGTTCAAGAGCTGGGAAGCGGTGGGCGCAAACGCCTTCTTCTCGCCGGATGCGGACATCGTTCCCCAGCTCGAGGAATTCATGGACCGCCTGCGCAAGTCCGGCGATTCGTGCGGTGCGAAAATCACCGCCGTTGCCGAGAATGTCCCGGTCGGCTGGGGGGAACCCGTTTACGACAAACTGGATTCGGACATTGCCTACGCGATGATGGGGATCAACGCGGTGAAGGGCGTGGAGATCGGTGCCGGTTTTGCAGCCGTTGCGCAGAAGGGCACGGAACACGGCGACGAAATGATGCCCGAAGGTTTTCTTTCCAACAACGCGGGTGGCATCCTGGGAGGGATTTCCACGGGCCAGGATATCGTCGTCAACATTGCGATCAAACCCACATCGAGCATCCGGCTGCCGCGGCGGTCGATTGACAAGGATGGCGCGCCGACCATCGTCAAGACCACCGGCCGCCATGATCCCTGCGTCGGCATTCGCGCCACGCCCATTGCCGAAGCCATGCTCGCGCTGGTCCTGATGGACCACGCGCTGCGCCATCGCGGACAGAATGCCGACGTCAGGGTTTCCACGCCCAGGATTGCGGCGCGGGCGTCCGACACAGCTCCGGAAGGCCGTGTCGCAGGCTCGGCCAACGATCCCGAGCCCGACGAGGCCTGACCGAACCCATCTTGTCCTGGCTCGAACGGATCGCCGAGATCAACCATCAGGACTGGCGGCCGGTCGCAACGCCCGCGTACTGCGCGGCGACGCTGGGCGTCCTGATCGTCTGTTTTTTTGCCAACACCGGCGAACGCTGGGTCCATCTGCTCGACAGTGCCAATCTTGCGCTTCATGAAGCCGGCCATCCTTTATTCGGGTTGCTGCTCGGCGGGAACTTCGCGGTGTACGGCGGCACCCTGGGGCAGCTTGTCTTCCCGGTTGCAGTGGTGAGCTCGTTCTGGTGGCGCCGCGAAGCCCTCGCCTTGGCCTTGTCTCTGGTCTGGTTATTCGAGAATTTCTGGAACATCGCCCGCTACATGGCGGATGCGAGGGCACGCGTGCTGCCGCTGGTCGGCGGCGGCGAGCACGACTGGACCGAGATATTTCTGCGCTGGGGCGTGCTGCCCCGGGATACGGGCATTGCCGGCTTCGTGGTTTTTCTGGGCTGGGCCGGAGTCCTGGTCGCCTGGGGCTGGCTTACCTGGCGCTGGTGGCAGGACCGGGAGATGGCGTAGTCCTGCCCCGTCATGTTCCGCCCCTCTTTCTATTTCCGGCTTTCCAATTTCTATTTCTGGTATTTCGCGTTCATCGGCGCGTTCGCGCCGTATTTTGCGCTTTACCTGAAATCCATCGGCTTTTCGGCGTCCCAGATCGGCGTGCTGCTGGCCGTCAATCCTGTTGTACGCATTTTCGGTCCGAGCTTCTGGGCCTGGCTGTCCGACCACTACCGCGCGCGGGGGCCGCTGATCCGGATCAGTGCGGCGGGAACGGCGCTTGTATTCCTCGGCGTTTTCTTCAGCCACAAGTTCGGCTGGATGTTCCTCAGCCTGATGCTGCTGAATGTGTTCTGGTGCGGCGTCCTGCCACTGGCAGAATCCGCGACCCTCAGCCTGGTCGGTTCGAAGGTGGGGACCTACGGCCGCATCCGCCTCTGGGGTTCGGTCGGATTCGTCATGGTGGTCATCGCCGGCGGATACCTCCTCGACTATCTCGGCATCGAGGCCCTGGGCCCGATGATCCTGATCCTGCTGGTGCTGATGGCCGCCAGCACGTTGCCGCTGCCCCGCGACCGCGAGGCTTCCCATCATGCGGAGCATTCGCCGATTCTGAGCATCGTCCGCCGTCCGGCGGTGCTGGCTCTGCTGGCGGGGTTTTTCTTGATGCAGGTTGCCCACGGCCCCTACAACGCGTTCTATTCGATCCACCTGGTCGAGGCCGGTTACTCCAAGACAGCGGTGGGTTGGTTGTGGGCGCTGGGAGTGGTGGCGGAGATCGTGCTGTTCCTCTGGTTACCGCGCCTGATGCGGGCGTTCAGCCTCAACCAGATCCTGATGGCCAGCTTCGGCTGTGCCTTCGTGCGCTTCATGCTGATCGCCTGGGGTGTGCAGTCACTGACCGTGATGCTGCTCGCCCAGTTGATGCATGCGATCACCTTCGGCGCTTACCATTCCGCGGGGGTCGCGCTGATGCACCGTATCTTCCGCGGCCGCAACCAGGCGCGCGGCCAGGCAATCTATACCAGCCTGGGTTACGGCTTGGGCGGTACCCTGGGCACCCTGATGGCGGGTTACATCTGGGAAAGCGGCGGCGCGGAGGTGACGTTCACGATTGCCGCCCTGGCGGCGTTGCTGGCCATGCTGGTCGTGGCTTGGAAACCTCTGTCGCTGCCCTCAAGTACCCAAGTCTGATTATCTCGGACCGCCGTCAGCCAAGTCGGATATGTCATAATTTCCGTTCGACTTGAACGACTCGCGTCCATTTTGCAACGCAGATCCACAGGCATCATGATTCCGCAAACGCTTTACGACAAGCTCTGGGCCAGCCACCTGGTCCGCCAGGAGGCGGACGGCACGGCCTTGATCTACATCGACCGCCATCTCGTGCATGAAGTCACGAGCCCGCAGGCCTTCGAGGGCCTCAAGCTCGCCGGCCGCAAGCCCTGGCGCATCGGGTCCATCGTCGCCACGGCCGATCACAACACCCCGACCCGGGATTGGGATCAGGGCATCAAGGATCCGATTTCCCGCCTGCAGGTCGAGACCCTGGACGCCAACATCCGCGAATTCGGTGCCAAGGCCTACTTCCCCTTCCTGGACAAGCGCCAGGGCATCGTCCATGTGATCGGGCCGGAGCAGGGGGCAACCCTGCCCGGCATGACCGTCGTCTGTGGCGATTCGCATACCAGCACCCATGGCGCGTTCGGCTGCCTGGCGCACGGCATCGGCACTTCAGAGGTCGAGCACGTGCTCGCTACCCAGTGTCTGGTGCAGAAGAAAATGAAAAGCATGCTGATCGACGTGGGCGGCGCACTCGGCCGCGGCATCACCGCGAAGGACATCGCCCTGGCGATCATTGGCAGGATAGGCACGGCAGGCGGGACCGGCCATGCAGTCGAGTTTGGCGGCAGCGCCATCCGGGCGCTTTCGATGGAGGGCCGCATGACCCTTTGCAACATGGCGATCGAAGCGGGTGCGCGCGCCGGAATGGTCGCCGTGGATGACACAACCATCGAATACCTGCGCGGCCGGCCGTTCGCCCCGGCAGGCGAGACCTGGGACAAGGCCGTTGCCTGCTGGCGCACGCTGAAAAGCGATGAGCACGCGCGCTTCGATTTCGTGGTGAAGTTCGACGCCCGCGAGATCAAGCCGCAGGTCACCTGGGGTACTTCGCCGGAAATGGTGGTATCGGTGGACGGCCGCGTGCCCGACCCCGACAAGGAAAAGGACGAGACCAAGCGCGAAGGCATGGAGCGGGCGCTGACCTACATGGGCCTGAAGCCAAATACCTCGATCACCGACATCCGCATCGACAAGGTGTTCATCGGTTCGTGCACCAACTCCCGTATCGAAGACCTGCGCGCCGCCGCGCAGGTCGTGCGCGGCAAGCATGTGGCTTCGAACGTGCGCCTGGCGATGGTGGTTCCCGGATCCGGGCTGGTGAAGGACCAGGCAGAAAAGGAAGGCCTCGACAAGATATTTCGCGAGGCCGGTTTCGAGTGGCGGCAGCCCGGCTGTTCGATGTGCCTGGCGATGAACGACGACCGGCTCGAACCGGGCGAACGCTGCGCCTCCACCTCGAACCGCAATTTCGAGGGCCGCCAGGGCACTGGCGGGCGCACCCATCTGGTAAGCCCGGCAATGGCCGCCGGCGCCGCGATAGCCGGGCGCTTTGTCGACGTGCGATCGGAGCCCTAGCCATGGCCCGCCGCGCCTGTGTACTGCTCACCGTTGCAGCGTTTCTGCTGCTCGCGGGCTGCAATACGGTGGAAGGGTTTGGCAAGGACCTGTCCATCCTGGGGGACAAAATCGAGAGAAAAGCGGAAGGCAAAAAGTGACCATCGAGAAATTCACCCGACTCGAAGGACTGGTGGCACCGCTCGACCGTGCCAACGTCGATACGGACGCCATCATTCCGAAGCAGTTCCTGAAGTCCATCAAGCGTTCGGGTTTCGGCGTCAACCTGTTCGACGCCTGGCGTTACACGGACCAGGGCGAACCGGGCATGGACAATTCAAAGCGCAAGCTCAACTCGGACTTCGTGCTCAACGAGCCGCGCTACAAGGGCGCGAATGTGCTGGTGGCGCGCAAGAATTTCGGCTGCGGGTCGTCGCGCGAGCACGCCCCCTGGGCGCTGGGCGACTACGGTTTTCGCGCATTGATCGCGCCGAGCTATGCCGACATTTTCTACAACAATTGCTTCAAGAACGGGCTGTTGCCGATCGTGCTGCCCGAAACTCAGGTGGACCGGTTGTTCCACGATGTCGCCGCCTTTCCCGGTTTTCGCGTCATCGTCGACCTGGCCGCGCAGACGGTCTCGTATCCCGACGGCAGCCAGGTTTTCGGTTTCGAAGTGGACGCCTTTCGCAAGCATTGCCTGCTGAACGGGCTGGACGACATCGGCCTGACGCTGCAGCATGTGGACGAAATCAAGGCGTTCGAGAGCAAACGCCGGCTCGAACAACCCTGGCTGTTCACGTAACGAATCACGATTCGAAACGCGAAACCGGGGCAGAGGATGCCCCGGTCTTTTTTTGAGAGAGCGAAGCATGAAAATTGCAGTCCTTCCCGGAGACGGGATCGGTTCGGAGATCGTCAAGCAGGCGGTGAAGGTGCTGACCGCCCTGTCGCGCGACGGCCTGAAGATCGAGATGGAGCAGGCGCCGATCGGCGGCGCCGGCTACGATGCCGCGCAGGATCCGCTGCCGCAGGCAACGCTGGCGCTCGCAAAGCAGGCCGATGCCGTGCTGCTCGGCGCGGTCGGTGGGCCAAAGTACGACATCCTGCCACGGCCCCTGCGTCCCGAGCAGGGCCTGCTGCGCATCCGCAAGGAACTTGGTTTGTTTGCCAACCTGCGCCCGGCGCTGCTGTACGAGGAACTGGCCAACGCCTCGACCCTGAAGAACGAAGTGGTCGCCGGCCTGGACATCATGATCCTGCGCGAACTGACGGGCGACATCTACTTCGGCCAGCCGCGGGGCCGGCGCAAGACCGAAGCGGGCGAGCGCGAGGGCTTCGACACCATGAAATACAGCGAGTCCGAAATCCGCCGCATTGCCCATGTCGGCTTCGGCATCGCCCGCAAGCGCGCGAAGAAACTCTGCTCCGTGGACAAGGCCAACGTGCTGGATACCAGCATCCTGTGGCGCGAAGTGGTCACCGAGGTGGCGAAGGAATATCCGGACATCGCGGTGTCGCACATGTACGTGGACAATGCGGCCATGCAACTGGTGCGCGCGCCGAAACAGTTCGACGTGATGCTCACCGGCAACATGTTCGGCGACATCCTTTCCGATGAAGCCTCGATGCTGACTGGCTCCATCGGCATGCTGCCGTCGGCGTCGCTGGATGCGAACAACAAGGGCCTTTACGAGCCGATCCACGGTTCGGCGCCGGACATCGCCGGCAGAGATGTCGCCAATCCGCTTGCGACGATCCTGTCGCTGTCGATGATGATGCGCTATACGTTCGCCGAGGAAGCGGCGGCGGCGCGCATTGAAGCGGCGGTCAAACAGGTGCTCAAGCAGGGCTACCGGACCGGAGATATCTACGAAGCGGGCACCAGGAAAGTCGGAACTGAGGAAATGGGCGATGCCGTGGTTGCGGCACTGCATTCGTGATTGGTGAACAGTGATCAGCGAACGGTTAACAGTGAACGGTAACTGGCGAAGGGTGAACGGTAATCAGCGAACGGCGAACAGTCGACAGGGATTTTCCGTTCACCGTTCACTGTTAACTGTTCACCATTTACTGATAGCTGTTCACTGAATTTCGGGGAATGAAATGAGACGAGTTGGACTGGTAGGCTGGCGCGGGATGGTCGGTTCGGTGCTGATGCAGCGCATGCAGCAGGAGCGGGATTTCGATCACATCGAACCGGTGTTCTTCAGCACATCGCAGCTCGGTGGCAAGGGGCCTGCGATCGGCAAGGACGTGCCGGCGCTGAAGGATGCGCGCGATCTGAAGGAACTGAGGGCGATGCAGATCATCATCTCCTGCCAGGGTGGCGATTACACCAGCGATATCTTCCCCAGGCTGCGCGCGGAAGGCTGGAACGGCTACTGGATCGATGCCGCCTCGGCCCTGCGAATGCAGAAGGACGCCGTGATCATCCTCGACCCGGTGAACCTCGATGTAATCAAAAACGCGCTGAAGGGCGGCGTGAAGAATTACATCGGCGGCAACTGCACTGTTAGCCTGATGTTGATGGGCATGCACGGCCTGTTCAAGGCCGGGCTGGTGGAATGGATCACGGCAATGACCTATCAGGCCGCGTCCGGCGCCGGCGCCCAGAACATGCGCGAGCTGCTGGCGCAAATGGGCCACGTGCATGGCGTCGCAAAAGAACTGCTTGAAGATCCGCTGTCCTCGATCCTCGACATCGATCGCAACGTGTCCGATGCGTTGCGCTCTCCGGCGTATCCGACGGAGCATTTTGGCGTGCCGCTCGCGGGCAGCCTGATACCCTGGATCGACAAGGATCTCGGCAATGGCCAGAGCAAGGAAGAATGGAAGGCGCAGGCCGAGGGCAACAAGATCCTCGGACGCGAAGCCAATCCGATTCCGATCGATGGTGTCTGCGTGCGCATCGGCGCGATGCGCTGCCACAGCCAGGCGCTCACCATCAAGCTGACGAAGGATGTGCCCGTTAGCGAGGTCGAATCGATGCTGGCCGCGGCTAACGAGTGGGTCAGGGTCGTACCCAATCAGCGGGAAGCCTCCATCAGGGAGTTGACTCCCGCCGCAGTCACCGGCACGCTCACCGTACCCATCGGACGACTGCGCAAATTGCCGATGGGGGGAAGCTACCTGACAGCCTTCACCGTGGGCGACCAGTTGCTCTGGGGGGCGGCCGAGCCGCTGCGCCGCATGTTGCGCATCCTTCTGGAAGCCTGATCAACGCTGAGGAAGGCCGGAAATATGCGGAAAAGTCTTGGGTTATCAGGGAATGTAAGACAAAAGTTGAGCTTGCATCCCTAAACCCATGATGTTATTTTATTTACCCTAATAAACTAAACGATCAGGGTGGGCGCCTTGGGGATCTCGTCTCTTCGCGCATGGATACTCGCCGCATCGTTGCTTTCGGTCTCTGCCGTAGCACATGCAGCAGGGTTGGGCAGGATCAATGTCACGTCGGCGCTCGGCGAACCGCTCAAGGCGGAAGTCGATCTGGTCGCCGAGAAAAAAGAGATCCCGTCTCTTGCCGTTCGCCTGGCAAGCCCCGAGGCATTCGCGCGTGCCGGTTTGACATACATGGGGGCGCTTACCGACGTGAAGGTCAGCGTCGAGACGCGGGGCGACGGCGAACCGTTCGTGCTGGTCACCACCAAGCAACCGATCAACGAGCCTTTCCTCGATCTGATGCTGGAGCTCACCTGGTCGTCGGGCCGGGTTACGCGTCAGTTCACCGCCCTGCTTGACCCGCCTTCGCTCATAGCGGAACGCGAAAAGCAGAAGGCCGCCGAAGCCCAGGTTAAAGCCGCTCCGCCGCCGCCGCCCGAGCCGACGCCGGAACCGGTTCCGGCGCCCGATCAGGCCACGCCCACCCAGCCGACCGATGTTCCGCCGACGGCCGAAGCACCGCCTGCCACGGAAGCTCCTGCAGTGCCGGCCCCGGAAGCTCCGGCATCGGAAGCTTCCAAGCCCGCTGAACCGTCCGCCCCCGTCGAAACCATTGGTGGAACCGCCCCGACCCTGCTCGGCCCGGGCAGTGCCCTGCCGAGCGGAATCGCAGCCGCGGATGCCTACGGTCCGGTCAAAGCCGGCGATACGCTAGGCAAGATTGCACGCGCGACCAAGCCGGCTGACGTCAGCCTGGATCAAATGCTCGTGCTGTTGTTCCGGGCAAATCCGGAAGCCTTTTCCGGCAAGAACATGAACCGCCTGAAGACCGGCAGGATCATCCAACTGCCGACTTCGGATCAGTACGCATCGATGTCCGCCACGGATGCCCGCAAGGAAGTCGTGGCTCAGGCCCGGGACTGGAATGCCTACCGCGAGCAGGTTGCCACGGCCGCCGGCCAGGCTGCCCCCGCCTCCGAACCCGCCGAGCAGACGGCATCTGGCAAGATTGCGCCCACGGTCGAGGACAAGGGTGCCGAAGCCGCAGAGGTGCCGAAGGAAGTCCTCAAGCTCTCAAAAAATGAACCCGCAGGCAGTGAGGCGGCGGGTGGCAATGCGCAGTCCGCCGCCAAAGTAAGAGCACTGGAGGAAGAGCTGGTTGCGCGCGACAAGGCGGTCATGGAGGCCAATGACCGTGTCGCCAAGCTGGAAAAGAC
>CAYODB010000051.1:0-19390 GCA_964402495.1 uncultured Bordetella sp. | reverse complement strand
TCGCCGCGCGCGGCGACGAAAATTCCGCCAAGCAGAAGCACGAAGCCACCCAGTTGCAGCGCGCTGAAGGTTTCGCCGAACAGCAGGATGGCCAGCAGCGCCGAGCCGATCGGCTCACCAAGGATCGATAACGCCACGAAAGTCGCCGTCAGCCTGCGCAGCGCCCAGTTGAACGCGGTGTGGCCGATCAACTGCGGTCCGATCGCCAGCAGCGCCATGAAGCCCCATGCCGGCGCCGGCAGGCCGGCAATGGACGTCCCGCTGGCAATCAGACCCCCAATCAGCAGCACTGCAGCGATTGCATAGGCCAGCCAGACGTAGGCGATCAGGGATATTTTCGCCCGCAATGCCCTTCCCACCAGCAGGTAACCCGAAGCGGACAGGGCACCGATGAGTGCCAGCGAGTTTCCGAGCAGCGGCGCTTTGCCGGAGCCGCCATCGGCCGGACCGGCGTCCGCGGCGAATATCAGGAAGCTGCCCGCGATGGTCAGCGCAATGCCGGTTAGTGCAGCCGCCCGCGGACGTTCACGGAGCAGCAACGCAGAGGCCAGGCCCACCCAGAGCGGATTGGTGGTCACCAACGCCGTGCTGCTGGCGATGGAGGTGTACTCGAGTGATGTGATCCAGGTCCAGAAGTGCAACGCCAGAAATGCGCCGGAGAGAACACATAGCGCGAACTCGCGTTTGCCGAGCCGGAGAATTTCCCTGCCGTGACGCAGCCAGGCGAACGGCGCAAGCAGGGCCGCGGCAAGGCCGAGTCGGACCGCGGCAATCGTGAGAGAAGAGGCGCCTTCTGCGTGCGCGAAGCGGATCAGGATCGCGGCGAAGGAGACGACGACAACGCCGGTGCCAAGAATCAGAAACGGGAGAAAGCGGGCTGGCATGCGGCGTTATATCACGCCGGCAAGTCGGGTCGTCCCAGTGGTCTAGTGCACCTTGTCCGGCGTGGCCGGAAGGTCCGGCACCGCGAGTACGTCGATGCCTTCTTCCTTGAGCGCGATGACTTCCCGGCCCGAGGCCGTGCCGCGGATGGCGCGTTCCGGGGCTTCCTTGTAGAAAATCCTGCGGGCTTCCTCGGGGAAACGCTTGCCGACGTATTCAGTACTGCTCAAGACATGCTCCACGAATTTCTGCCTGAGCATCTGCGCCGCATTCGCCACTGCTACGGGTTGGGATTCGTCCGCGCCCGGTTTCCCCGCAGACCGCCTCTTTACGTGGGGCGCCGAAAGTTGTTTCTCGATGTCGACGGACCCGCAGACCGGACAGGCAATGCGCCCTGCCTCCGTCTGCGACGCGAAATCGTCGGCGGAACCGAACCACCCTTCAAAACGGTGGGCCTTGTCGCAGGAGAGATTGAAAACAATCATGATGTCTTGTCGCCACCGCAGCTTGGCGGCGGCATGGAGTTTAACATCGCATACCCTGTACAAGGATAGAGGGCACGTCGTTGCAATGGTTCCGCTGCTGCCGCCGCGGCCGGGATGAAAGGCAGCCTTTAATTCCCGCTTAAACGATCGGGTCCCCTGCCCGGATGACAGGGGTTTTCATCCGCCGACGCGGATCAAGGCAGCAGCCGTTCCCCGGTGTAGAGCTCCTCGGGACGTTCGCGCTCCCGTATGAGGTGCATCTGGTTACCGTCGACCATGACCTCGGCGGCGCGCGGCCTGCTGTTGTAGTTGGAACTCATGGCCATGCCGTAAGCTCCGGCCGACATGATCGCCAGCAGGGCGCTTTCGCGCAGCGCCAGTTCACGGTTCCGCGCCAGAAAATCGCCGCTTTCGCACACCGGCCCGACGATTTCGTACTGGCGCACCGTACCGCCCTCCGGCCTGACCGGCACCACTTCATGCCAGGCGTCGTAGAGGGCCGGCCGCATCAAGTCGTTCATCGCGGCATCGACGATGGCGAAATTGCGCGCTTCGCCGTGCTTGAGATACTCGACGCGAGTCAACAGCAGTCCGGCGTTGCCGACGATCGAACGTCCCGGTTCGAGCAGGATCTCCTGTTTGCGGTTGCCGATCGTCTCGAACAGCGCCGCAACATACTCGTCGGGTGGCGGCGGGACTTCGTCGCGGTAACGGATGCCGAGGCCCCCGCCGAGATCCAGGTGCGACACTGTAATTCCTTCGGCTGCCAGCGCGTCGACCAGCCCCAGCACCTTGCGGAACGCATCGATGAAGGGCGCGACCTCGGTGAGTTGAGAACCGATGTGACAGTCTATGCCGACGACATCGAGATTCCGCAGTTGCCGCGCGCCCCGATAAATTCGCAACGCCTCCTCGAAAGGCACGCCGAACTTGTTTTCCTTCAGGCCGGTGGAAATGTAGGGATGGGTCTTCGCATCCACGTCGGGATTGACCCTCAGGCTGACGGGGGCCTTCATGCCGGCTTCGCCTGCCAGCTTGTCGAGACGTTGCAGCTCGCTTTCCGATTCAACATTGAAACAGCGAATGCCGGCGGACAGGGCCTGACGCATTTCCGCGGCGGTCTTGCCGACACCGGAGAACACGATTTTTCCCGGATCCCCTCCGGCGGCGATGACGCGCGCCAGCTCCCCGCCGGACACGATATCGAATCCGCTGCCGAGGCGGGCCAGCACATTCAGGATAGCGAGGTTCGAGTTGGCTTTCGCTGCGTAGCAGATCAGGTGCGGGCGCGAGCCAAACGCGCGGTCGTAGCGCTGGAACGCATCGGTCAGCGCGGCGCGCGAATAGACGTAGCAGGGCGTGCCGAATTCCGCGGCAATTTGCGAAAGCGCTACGTCCTCGGCGTGCAGTTCGCCGTTGCGATGGGCAAAGAAGCTCACTTCTCGCCGTTCCGTTCCTTGACGGTGCCTTCCTCGGTCAGTTCAGGCTTGGCCTTTTCCTTCGGCGGGTAAAGGGCGCCCTTCTGGCCGCAGGCGGAGACGATGAATGTGAAGAGGAGAAGAATGCCGAGCCGGCGCATGGAAATGTTTTCTGGATGATGCCGGTCGAGTTTAGCACAGCGCACCAGGTCGTCTAACGCAGGTGCGCTATCCCACCTCTCACCGCAGAGGACGCAAAGGACGCAAAGGACGCAGAGGAAACCAAAAAAGAGAGATAGTAAAGGTACGTGTTCAGCGGGGCAGATTGCCAATTGATACCAAGCACCGCCAGTGCAGAAGTGGGCGACAGCCGAATCACGGACTGACTGTGCCCCTTGTTCCGGTTTTTCTCTCGCTTTTGCCTTTCCTCCGCGTCCTTTGCGTCCTCTGCGGTGAGTGTTGTTCTAGAGCGTGCCCTATTCAGATGTCCATGTAGTAAAGGCCCATGCGGTCCAGGTCGGTGCAGGCGTCCCTGTACCAGGGGCAGACGCCGGCGACGATTTTCCAGAAGCGCCGCGAATGGTTCATTTCGATCAGGTGCGCGAGCTCGTGGACCACGACGTAGTCCACCGTCGATTGCGCAGCCTGGATCAGCCGCCAGTTGAGGCGAATGTCCCCCTTGACGTTGCAGCTACCCCAGCGGGTGCGTGCCGCCGAAAGGAACAGCCGGGGAACCGCAACATCGAGGCGCGGCGCGTACACGGCGATGCGTTCCGAGAAATTCGCCTTCGCATGGCGCCGGTACCACTGGACCACGGCCGCCTGTACCGCCGTCTTGCCCTGTGGCGCGGCAAGCGCAATCTTCAGGCGATCGCCTTCTTCCAGGGTGCTGATGACGGAGTCCTCGACCAGGGACAGCTGCAGTTCGCGACCAAGAAAGCGGATGCGGTCGCCCTCGATCCACGACTGCTTGCGGGCCGGATAGGCGCTCCAGACGGCCAGTTTCTTCAGCACCCATTCCCCGGCTTCTAGGACGACAGCCGCGATGCGCCGCTCCGAGCTGCGCCAGGGCGCGTTGACGGTGAGGCCGTGCTCGTTCACCGTCAGCACGATGCTACGGCGCTGCTGGCTGCGCTTGAGCAGGTAAGGGACCTCGCGGTCACCAAGCCGGATCGATTTGGGCTCGGAAACCGCGGTGACGGGGAAGAGATCGCTTATGAGCGCGCGTTCCCGAGGCGGGCGACTTCGGTTTCTATCCAGGCTTCTGCTTTCCGGTTGACGGCGTCGGGGGCCAGGCCCCCGGATTGAATGACGGGCCCGATGCTGACCGTAATGGTACCCGGATATTTCACGAAAGCATTGCGTCCCCACACTGTGCCGGCATTGTGCGCGATCGGCAGCACCGGAGCGCCGGTCTTGCAGGCGAGCCAGGCTCCGCCCAGGTGGTAGCGTCCGCGCTTGCCCGGCGCGATGCGCGTGCCTTCGGGGAAGATCACGATCCACCAGCCATTGGCCAGCCTGTCCCTGCCCTGTTCAAGGGTTTGCTTCAGCGCCCGCGCCGCCGAACCGCGGTCGATAGCGATGGGATGCATCATCGAAAGTCCCCAGCCGAAGAAGGGTACGCGCAGGAGTTCGCGTTTCAGCACCCAAACCTGCGGGGGAAGCAGTACCTGGTAGGCCAGGGTTTCCCATGCTGACTGGTGTTTCGACAGCACGATGCAGGTTCCTGATGGCAGGTTTTCGCCGCCGACCAGACGGTAGCGCACGCCGCAAATGGTCCTGGCCGCGGCGACGATGAGGTGCGACCAGACGGTGATGATGCGATAGCGGGTTCGGACCGGAAACGGGAAAGTGAGCAGCGAGAGAACCGCAAAAACCACTGTGAGCGCTGCGCGCACCAGTTCAAAGACGGCAGAGCGCAGCAGCGCGACGAAAAATGTCATGCTGCCGCCTCCGTGACTGGTGACGATTCACTATCAGCGAGCGGTCGGCGGCTGGTGGCAATCGCGGGCGGTCGTATCCCCACCATGTGCAGCCCCTGCTTCCTGCTCATGCCACTATACGGCGGACCGCTTCGGCGAGGTCGGAAAACACCTGGGTACCTTCAGGAAGATCGCCGGCAGCCTTGGTCTTCTTGCCTTTGCCGGTTAGCACCAGAAAGGGTTTCGCGCCGGCCGTTGATGCAGCCTGCAGGTCGCGCAGCGAATCGCCTACGCTTGGCACCCCGCTCAACGAGACATTGAAGCGCTGGGCGATGTCCAGAAACATGCCGGGCTTCGGTTTGCGGCAATCGCAATCGGATTCAGCCGAATGCGGGCAGTAGAACAGCGCATCGATGCGGCCGCCGAACAGGCCCAGCGCGCGGTACATCTTGTCGTTGATGGCATTGAGGGCCGCCATGTCGAACAGGCCGCGGCGGATTCCGGACTGGTTCGAAGCCACCACCACCCGGTAGCCGGAGTGGTTGAGCCTGGCGATAGCTTCCAGACTGCCCGGGATTGGCTTCCACTCGTCCGGGTTCTTGATGAACTGGTCGCTGTCCCGGTTGATGACGCCGTCGCGATCGAGGATGACAAGTTTCATGGCCAAGTGAACGGTGAACGGGGAACAGGGAACGGAAAAACCGATGCAGGTTTTGTCATGATTGTACCGTTCGCCATTCGCTGATCACTGTTCTCGCCTTGTCATGCGGCCAGCTTGGAAATGTCGGCGACCTGGTTCATCAGGCCGTGGAGTTCGCGCAGCAGGGCGACGCGGTTGCCGCGGACTTTCGGATCTTCAGCCATGACCATGACGTCGTTGAAGAAGGCGTCGACAGGTTCGCGCGCCTGCGCCAGGACCTTGAGCGATCCTGCGTAGTCGTTCGCCGCAAAACGGGCGGCAACATCAGGGCGGACCTTTTCGACGACGCCTGCGAGCGCTTTTTCCGCCGGTTCGGTCAGCAACGCAGGGTCCACTCCGGCCGCCGTGTCCTCCGCCTTCTTGAGGATGTTGCCGATCCGCTTGTTGGCGGCTGCCAGCGATGCGGCTTCCGGCAGGGTGCCAAATTCGATCACGGCCTTGATGCGCGAGACCACTTGGTGCAACGGAGGTTGCAGGGCAATGACCGCATCGACCGCATTTCGGTCATGGACCGCCGCGAGCTGGTTACGATAACGCTCGTATACGAACTCGACGATCGGCGCCACGATGTCTTTGCCTAGCACGCCGGGTTTGAACAGAGTCACAGCCTGGCCGACCAGTTCAGCGATTTGCAGTTTGAACGCGGATCCCCTGATACGGGATGCAGTGCCAGCAAGTTCGAAAGCGCTGATGATGCCCAGCGCGGCGCGACGCAGGCCGAATGGATCCTTGTCGCCGGTGGGCAGGAGTCCGATGCCCCAGATGCCAACCAGGGTTTCAATGCGGTCGGCAATGAAAAGCGCCAATCCCACCAGGTTTTCAGGATCCGAGTTTTCATCGATCCGGTTGCGATACTGGTCGCCGATGGCATTCGCCACCTTCGCGTCCTCACCGTCGGCCAGCGCGTAGTAGCGGCCCATGATGCCTTGCAGTTCCGGGAATTCTCCGACCATGCTGGTGACCAGATCGGCCTTGGCGAGCAGCGCCGCACGATCTGCCAGAGCTGGATTCGCGCCGACGGCCTGTGCCACGATTTTAGCGAGAGCGCGCACACGCCCGATCCTGTCCAGCTGGCTGCCGAGCTTGTTGTGGTAGACGACATTGCCGAGCTGGGGAACGCGGTCGGCGAGCTTCGTCTTCTTGTCGATCTCGAAAAAGAACCGGGCGTCCGCCAGCCGGGGCCGCACGACACGCTGGTTGCCTTCGACCACGTTCCTCGAATCGGCGAGCCGCATGTTCGACACGATCAGGAACATGTTGGTCAGCTTGCCCGCCTCGTCGAACAGCGGGAAATACTTCTGGTTCTGGCGCATGGTCAGGATCAGGCATTCCTGCGGCACCGACAGGAACTCCTGCTCGAACATGCCGACATAGACCGTGGGATACTCGACCAGCGCCGTAACTTCATCGAGCAGCGGGAAATAGTCCGTTTCCATGCCGAGCGAGGCATGGAGGGCCGTGGCTTTTTCGTCAAGTTGGCGGGCGATGTCGGCCTTGCGCACGTCGAAATCCGCCATCACGTGACCGTCGCGCTCCAGCCTCGCTTCGTATTCGTCCGCGCGGTCCAGCTTGATGTCTTTCGCTCCCTGGAAGCGATGCCCGTGCGTGATCCGGTCGGCTTTGAGCCCCAGCGCGGAGACGTTCAGCAGGCTGCCGCCATGCAGAGCCACCAGGCCATGGGCCGGGCGCACGAACTTGACGGTCGTGGCGCCGTCCGCGAGCTGGTAGCTCATCACCTTGGGGATCGGCAGTTTCGCGATCGCCTGCTCGATGGCTTCGGCAAGCGCGGCCTCGAGGGTCTTGCCCGGCTCGATGCTGCGCAGGAATACGCTGTCGACCTTGCCGTCCGATTTGATGGTCAGGGTGTCCGTGCCGACCTTGGTGTTCACCGCAACGTCTGCAAGCGCTGCCTTGCCCTGCGCCGCGAGTTTCTTGCGCAGCGCATCGCTCCAGCCGCCATCTTCCTTGCGCGCGACGGCGGCCGGCATCAGCTTTTGTTCCAGCGGGCGGTCGCGCCCTTTTTCCAGAACCGAGGTGATGTAAACGGCGAGGCGGCGGGGTGTGGCGAAGGCCTTTACCTTGGAAGTGGCGTCCAGCAGCGCAACGTTCCTGAGGCTGTCGGCAATGCCGCCGGCGAAAGCATCGCCCAGGCGCTTCAGCGCTTTCGGCGGCAGTTCTTCAGTAAACAACTCGACCAGAAGGTGTGCGCTCACGTCGCAACCGCCTTCGCCTTGTTGGCCGCTTCCTTCTCTGCAAGCCCGGCCTTCATCGCCACAACGTCGATGCCGAGCTTCTGCAACTGCTCCGGCCTGGACATCGGGAAATCCTTGCGCAGGCGTGAATCGAAATAAGCCTGCGACACAGCGCGGGCAAGGTTGCGGATACGGCCTATGTAAGCAGCGCGTTCCGTGACGGATATGGCACCGCGGGCGTCGAGCAGGTTGAAGGTATGCGCGGCCTTCAGCACCATTTCATAGGCGGGCAGGGCCAGTTGCGCCGCCATCAGGCGCTTCGCTTCATCTTCATGGTCGCTGAAGTGCCGGAACAGGACTTCGGTGTTGGACTGTTCGAAGTTGTAGGTCGACTGCTCAACCTCGTTCTGGTGGAACACGTCGCGGTAAGTCAGGCCCGGTGTCCACACCAGGTCGAAGACGTTTTCCACGCCTTGCAGGTACATCGCCAGGCGCTCGATGCCGTAGGTGATCTCGCCGGTGATCGGCTTGCAGTCGAGGCCACCGACCTGCTGGAAATAAGTGAACTGCGTGACCTCCATGCCGTTGAGCCACACTTCCCAGCCCAGACCCCAGGCGCCCAGCGTAGGATTCTCCCAGTCGTCCTCGACGAAGCGGATGTCGTGGGCCTGCGGGTCGATGCCCAGTGCCTGCAGGGAACCCAGATACAGATCGATAATTTCCAGCGGCGAGGGTTTCAGCACCACCTGGAACTGGTAGTAGTGCTGCATGCGGTTCGGATTCTCGCCGTAGCGGCCGTCCTTCGGGCGGCGGGACGGCTGCACATAGGCGGCTCGCCAGGGCTCCGGTCCGATCGCGCGCAGGAATGTCGCAGTGTGTGAAGTGCCCGCGCCGACTTCCATGTCGTACGGCTGCAGTACGGCGCAGCCGCGGTCGCCCCAATATCGTTGCAGCGTTAGAATCACTTCCTGGAATGTCGGCATCGCGGATTTCTGCGGTAAATCAGGGCTTAAGCGCCCCGACCAAAAACGGTGATTGTACTCAAATCCGAATTCCCGGACGAGTCACATGAGAGGAAGAATGATGCACCGATGGCTGGCTATGTTGTGTTGTTTGTGGCTGCCGCTGGCCGCGGCGGCGGGCGAAATGGCGCCGTGGGGCCACGCGAAACTCCTGGAAAAGACCTACAGCAAGCAGAAAGTGGTTTACGACGTCGCGGTCAGTACCGTCGCGCAGTTGCGCAATCTGCTGGATCGCGCCAGCTATCTTTCCATCCTCAACGAGGCCGATCCCTTCGACAGCAGGATCGTCATCGTGCTGCACGGCGACGAGATTCCGTTCTTCGCGATCCGCAACTACGACAAATACAAAGGGCTGATGGCGAAGGCGCAGAGCCTGACAGTCGGCGGGATCGTCGATATACGCATGTGCCGGGCGGCGGCGAAACGCCGCGGTTTCGACCCGCAGGACATCCACGGCTTCGTCACCATGGTGCCCATGGCGGACGCGGAGATCGTCGACCTCCAAAGTCAGGGCTTCGCTTACATGCAGTAAATCGTCAGCGGCGTGACTGGACCTTCCGCACAATCGCTGCCAGCAGGATCATCAGCACCGACAGTGCGATGAAACCGTAGTTGCCCCATCTGACATATGGCGTGGCGCCCTGGTAGCCGAGGACCTCGCCGCTCACCACCGTCGTCGTAAACTCGGGCGCGGAAGCGGCGATCCGGCCTTTCGGGTCGATGATCGCCGTTACACCGGTATTGGTCGCGCGCAGCATTGCCCTGCCGGTTTCGAGCGCGCGCATTTGCGCGATCTGAAGATGCTGCTTCGAGGCGATGGAATCCCCCCACCAGGCATCGTTGGTGAAATTGGCCAGCACGGTGGCTTCGGGCAGTTGCCGGATGACCTCCTCCCCGAAGGCGTCCTCGTAGCAGATATTGACCGCGACCTTCAGGCCGGCCACGAGGATCGGTTTCTGGACTGCTTCGCCCTGGGAAAAGTCGGACATCGGAATGTGCAGGATTTTCATCACCCAGCCCAGCACCGGCCGCAGGGGAAAATAATCGCCGAATGGAACCAGGTGATGCTTGCGGTAGACCTGCGTCGGTGCGGAACCGTAACTCATCACGCTGTTGTAGTAACGGCCGGAGGCGGCGAGTTCGGGTACGCCGACGAGCACGTCGCCGTTGCGCGTGCGCGCATGCGTCGACAGCGCCTCGATGTAGTGTACCGGCACATCGACGTTGAGCATCGGCAGCGCCGTTTCCGGAAGCACGATCAACGCTGCCTGCGTCGACCTGGCCATCTGCATGTAAGTATCGAGTGTCGCCATTGCCCGTTCCGGACGCCACTTCATTTCCTGCGGTATGTTTCCCTGCAACAGGGCGACACTCACCGGTGTGCCAACCGGTTCGGTCCAGTTCACCTGGGAGAATGTGAATCCAAGCAGCAACAGCACGGCAGCGATGGCGCCGCCTCCGAGCAACGGTAGTCGTGCGGACGATGCGGTGTATTGGAAGACGCCGTGTGCCATCCAGGCGAGCGCCCCGGCGAGCATGGCAGTGGCCAGGGAAAGACCGAATACGCCGAATACCGGCGCATAGCCTGAAAGGGGGCTGTGAGGTGCCTGCGAATAACCCAGCGCCAGCCAGGGGAAGCCGCTTAACAGCCAGCCGCGCGTCCACTCCGAGAGCGTCCACAATGCGGGGAACAGCAGCAGATTCGCGACCGGCGTCGACACCCGCAGTCGCGCCACCAGCGCGGCGACGGTCGCCGGAAAACACGCGAGGTAAATGCAGAAAAGCAGGGTGAACACGGCGGCCACCGGCATCGCCATGCCGCCATAATCGTGAAGGCTGACATAGACCCAGCTGACGCCAGCGAGGAACAGGCCGAGGCCGAAAGAAAAGCCGGTTGCGGCCGCGGCGCGGACCGTGGCGTGATCGGACGTGGCGTGATCGGACGTGGCGTGATCGGACGTGGCGTGATCGGACGCAGCGCAACGCTGCAACAGCAGCAGCAATCCCGCCAGCGTCAGAACCGGGACCGGGAACAGGTGGAACGGCGCGTAGCCAAGGACCGAGGCCGCGCCCAGTGCCAATGGCAGCAGGAAAAGGCGAACGGCGCCGCGGCGGATCAGGCGCGGGTCTCCGTGCTGATTTTTTCCACCAGTACCGAATGCAGCCGGCGGCTGTCGGCGCGCAACACCTTGAAATTCAGGTCGCCCATGCGGAACTGTTCGCTGCGCTTGGGCAGGCGGCCGAGATGCGACAGCACCAGGCCACCCACGGTGTCGAAATCCTCGTCGCTGAAATCGGTGCCGAAGGTGCGGTTGAAATCTTCGATCTCGGTTTGTGCCTTGACGCGGAACTGGCCGTTGCGGTCGAGGATGATGTTGGCTTCGGTCTCGTCGAAATCGAACTCATCCTCGATTTCGCCGACGATCTGTTCGAGCACGTCTTCGATGGTCACCAGCCCGGCGACGCCGCCATACTCGTCCACGACGATGGCGATGTGATTGCGGTTGCTGCGGAAATCTTTAAGCAGTACGTTGAGACGCTTCGATTCCGGTATGAACACCGCGGGCCGCAGCATGTCGCGGACGTTGAATTCCTCGCCCGCGTAGTAGCGCAACAAATCCTTGGCGAGCAGGATTCCGATCACGTCGTCCTTGTTCTCTCCGATCACGGGGAAGCGCGAATGGCTGGTTTCGATCACCCAGGGAATGAATTTCTCTGGCGGATCGCCGATGTCTATGACGTCCATCTGCGCGCGCGGAATCATGATGTCCCGGGCCTGCATCTCCGAAACCTGCATCACGCCTTCGATCATGCCGAGGGCGTCGGCGTCGAGGAGGTTGCGCTCGTAGGAGCGCTGCAACAGTTCAATGAGTTGCTCGCGGTCTTCCGGCTCGCGCATCAGCAATGCGCCCAGCCGCTCGAGCAGTGATGGCTTGTGCGGTTCGTCTTCCATGAATTAAGAGGTCGTAAAAGGTGAGCGGCGAACGGTTAACAGTGAACTGTAATCCGTGAACCGTAAATTACGGCGACGCTCCGATTTTTCCGTTCGATGTTCACTGTTCACTGTTTACTGTTTACTTTTGACAGTTTACCGTTCACTGGCTCTTGTAGGGGTCAGGATACCCCAGCTTCGTTACAATTTCCGTTTCCAGGGCTTCCATGACGCCCGCATCGGTGTCGTTTTCGTGATCGAAGCCTTGCAGATGAAGCATTCCGTGAACCAGTAAATGAGCGTAGTGGGCAGCCGGATCCTTGTGCTGCTGCAATGCCTCTTCGGCGACCACGGGGACGCAGAGCACGATGTCGCCGGATAACGGTGGCGTATCGCGATAGATGAAGGTGAGCACGTTCGTCGTGGTGTCCCGGCCGCGGTAATCGCGGTTCAGGCCACGGCCTTCAACGGCGTCGACCAGCCGCACCGTGACGTCCGCATCCGTTCGCAGGGCTGCCATCGCCCATTTTCGCAAGCGCGCACGCGTCGGCAGATCGTCATCGGGCAGGGCGTATTGTACGGCCAGCGTTAAAACGGGCTTGCCGCGACGTTCCCGGACCGGATCAGTCTTTCTGGCGTGACTGATGCTCTTCATAGGCCTGCACGATTCTTAGTACCAGCGGGTGCCGCACGACGTCTTCCGCGAGGAAACGCGTAAAGGCGATCCCGCGGACTTCGCTGAGGATGTGGTTCGCCTCGATGAGGCCGCTCTTGTGGCCTTTCGGCAGGTCGATCTGCGTCACGTCGCCGGTGATCACGGCCTTGCTGCCGAAACCGATGCGGGTGAGGAACATCTTCATCTGTTCCGGGGAGGTGTTCTGCGCCTCGTCGAGGATCACGAACGAATGGTTCAGCGTGCGGCCTCGCATGTAGGCGAGCGGGGCGATCTCCATGGCGCCGCGCTCGAAAAGCTTGGCCACTTTTTCAAATCCCATCAGGTCATAGAGCGCGTCGTACAGGGGGCGCAGGTAAGGATCCACTTTCTGTGCCAGGTCGCCCGGCAGGAAGCCCAGCCGTTCTCCCGCTTCCACGGCAGGCCGCACCAGCACGATGCGCTTGACCAGGTCGCGCTCGAAGGCATCGACGGCGCAGGCAACGCCAAGGTAGGTTTTACCGGTGCCCGCAGGGCCGATGCCGAAAGTGATGTCGTGTTCCTTGATCTGGCGGATGTATTGCACCTGGCGCGGGGTGCGGCCGTGCAGGTCGCGGCGGCGGGTGTGCAGGACCAAAGCATCGTCGACCGGCGGTGGTTCCCCGGAAAGCTCGATCAGTCCGAGCTGGATTTCCTCCAGGCCCAGGTTGCGGCCGGCCAGTCCGTAGAAATGCCTGAGGGCATCGGCGGCGAGCCGCGCTTTCGGTTCTTCCCCGGACACGGAGAAATGCTCCCCGCGCCGGGCGATCGTGACGTCGAGCGCGGCTTCGATCTGCTTGAGGTTCTCGTCGAGCGCGCCGCTGAGGTTGGCCAGGCGCTCATTGTCGACCGGGGTGAGGGAAAACTCGAGGGGCTTCAAGCGGCCTTTTCGCGTGCCACGATTTCGCCGCGGAGCGTATGCGTCAACGCCTCGGTAATGCGCATGTCGACGATGTGCCCGGCGAGTCGCGCCGATGCTGGGAAGTTCACTGTGCGGTTGTTGCTGGTGCGCCCGGCCAGCTCGCTGGGATTCTTCTTCGAGGGGCCTTCGACGAGGATCTGCTGGATGGAGCCGACCATGCTGCGGCTGATGCGCTGCTCGAGCGCATCGAGCTTTTGCTTCAGCCGTGCCAGGCGCTCCTGCTTCACTTCCTGTGGCACCGGGTCGTCGAGTCCTGCCGCCGGGGTTCCGGGGCGGGCGCTGTACATGAAGCTGTAGCTTGCATCGAATCCGATCTCGTCCACCAGCTTCAGGGTCTGCGCGAAATCCGCCTCGGTTTCTCCAGGAAATCCGACGATGAAATCCGACGCGATGGAAACCTGCGGACGCGCGGTACGCAGGCGGCGGATGATGGATTTGTATTCCAGGGAGGTGTATCCGCGTTTCATCGCGCCGAGGATGCGGTCCGATCCCGACTGCACCGGCAGGTGAACGTGGTCCACCAGTTGCGGCACTCGGCGGTATGCCTCGATCAGCCGCGGCGTAAATTCCCTGGGATGCGATGTCGTGTAACGCAAACGCTCGATGCCCGGAACCTCGGCGAGATACTCGAGCAGGAGCGCGAAGTCGGCGATCTCACCGTCGCTCATGGCGCCGCGATAGGCATTCACGTTCTGCCCGAGCAGCGTGACTTCCCTCACGCCCTGGTCCGCGAGCCCGGCCACTTCGGTGAGGACGTCGTCGAACGGGCGCGAAACTTCTTCGCCGCGCGTGTAAGGCACCACGCAGAAGCTGCAGTATTTGCTGCAGCCTTCCATGATCGAGACGAAAGCGGTACAGGCTTCGACTCTGGCGGGTGGCAGATTGTCGAACTTCTCGATCTCAGGGAAGGAGATGTCGACCTGCGGTTTGCCGCTGCGTCGCCGTTCGCGGATCATCTGTGGCAGGCGATGTAGCGTCTGCGGGCCGAATACCAGGTCCACGTAAGGCGCCCGTTCGAGGATCGCGGCACCCTCCTGGCTGGCGACACAGCCGCCAACGCCGACGATGACGCCGGGCTTCGCCTGCTTGAGCGGCCTGATGCGGCCAAGGTCGTGGAACACCCTTTCCTGGGCGCGCTCGCGCACCGAGCAGGTGTTGAAGAGAATGATGTCGGCCTGGGCCGGATCGTCGGTCTTCTCGATTCCGGCCACGTCCAGGTCGGAGGCGGCGAGCACGTCCGCCATCTTGTCCGAGTCGTATTCGTTCATCTGGCAGCCAAACGTGCGGATGTACAGTTTCATGCGCTGCTATTTGTGCGAGTTGCCGGCCGGGGGCGGGATGCTTTTGAGGGGATACTTCTTCGCTTCTTCCGCGGTCAGCAGCCATACCTGCGAAAGTTCGCCGCCGATGGCAGTGGTAAAAATGATCTGCGCGGTCTGCTTTTGCAGGGAAGCCGGCATGACGATGAAATTCTGTTCATTGAAGATGCGGCTGCCAGCCGACATGTGGAATGTCTTTTCGCTGACCTTGTCGCTGATTTTCATGTAGGGATACTCGAAGGCCTTCATTTCGCCGCGTTTGGCTTTTTGCGGGAAGGTGCGCTCGGCCATTGCCGACGTTGCGCAGCAAATGACGCAAAGGGCAGTCAGGCAATGGACCAGAAATTTACGCATCGTTCCTTTTTGGCCGGCCGGCAGTTCCGATGAGCATGATTCGGATCACGGCGACCCGGCAACGGGCAATGCCTTAACAGAGGCAAAACAAGCGTTTGGAGTTTACCGCTTTCTCCGTCCCTGCGTCGGGCAAGGCGCCGCCGCGGTGCCCGGCGGAAAACACAAAGGGCTTGCGCGATGGCAGGCCCTTTCATGTTGCATGTCTGGTGGTGATAGGTGGACTTGAACCACCGACCCCAGCATTATGAGTGCTGTGCTCTAACCAACTGAGCTATATCACCGAATCTGGATGTTTTTACTGCGGCTGGAGCGGCGGCAACCACATGTTTCTGTCGTTACGACAGGACTCCGACCCCGGGCGGTCCGCGGTGATGCTTCCAACCGTTGTGCCGCCCCCCCGACAGGGAGCGCAAGGTTACTGACCGTCCCCGGCGTTGTCAAGGTAATATCCGGTACGAATCAACCCTTTGACAGACGTGTAGACTGGGGAAATGAAAGTCGATATCGCCATTGTCGGAGGCGGTCTGGTCGGCGGTAGCCTGGCCTGCGCGCTGACCGGCAGCGGACTGCGCCTGGCCGTCATCGAGCCGAAAACCGCAACGCCGCCGCCAGCGTCCGGTTACGACCAGCGCGTCTATGCGGTGAGCCCGCATAGCCGGCAATTTCTGGAGAACCATGGCGTCTGGCAAAGGCTGATTGCCGATCGCATCTCGCCGGTTCACGAAATGCTGGTGTTTGGCGACGACGGCGCATCCAGCCTCGTATTCAGTGCGTATCGCAGTGGAGTGCCGCAGTTGGCTGCGATCGTCGAAGAGGGCAATCTGCAGCAGGCAGTCGCGGCGGCACTGGCCGGCAGGGAAAATCCCGTTGTGTTCGCGGGTGCCGGTTGCGAGCAGGTGCAATGGCGTGATGCATCCGTGGAACTGACTTTGTCCAACGGTGGGCGTGTCGAAGCCGCCCTGGTGGTGGCCGCCGATGGCGCGGACTCTAAAACTCGCGCCGCTGCCGGGTTGGAAGCTCCGATTCACGAGTACGGCCAGCAGGGTGTGGTCGCCAATTTTCAGGCGCAGGTCGCGCATGGCAATGCCGCACGCCAGTGGTTTCGCGGCGACGGCGTGCTAGCGTTGCTGCCACTGCCCGGCAATCAGGTTTCGATGGTCTGGTCCACGGCGGACGCATACGCCCGCGAGCTGCTGGCAATGAGCCGGAAAGAGCTTGCCGCAGCGGTCCAGTTCGCCTCGGCAAATGTACTCGGAGAACTGCACGCCACTAGCGCGGCGAGGGGTTTTCCATTGCGGCGCATGCGTGCGGCAAGACTCGTCGCCTCGCGCCTTGCTCTGGTCGGGGACGCCGCCCATAATGTGCACCCGCTCGCCGGGCAGGGACTGAATCTCGGCTTCGGGGATGCGGATGCGCTGGCGCGCGTGCTCCTTGCCAGGGGAATGGAAAACGACTGCGGTTCGACTTTCCTGCTCAGGCGCTACGAGCGCAGCCGCAAGGAGGAGGTCCTCTCGATGGAGTACGTCACCGGCGGTTTGCAGGCATTGTTCGGCAGCCGCATCCCGGGTGTATCCATGCTGCGGAACGCCGGCCTGAAAATGACCGACAAATTTACGCCGCTGAAACGCTTCCTGGTGAAACAAGCGCTGGGTTAGGCGGTCAAAGCATTTCCCACTTCAATTTTCGGATAACCACGACTCAATCATGAAGTTAACAAGCCTCATAACCTTTCCGTTGGCCATACTGCTCCTGCTTGCCGGTGCAGCCTGCGCCGACGAATCGACGATCCGTGCGGAGATTGCCAAGAAGATACCCAAGGCGACCGTCGAAAGCATCACCAAGACATCACATCTCGGTCTCTACGAGATCGTGATCGACGGCCAGGTCTTTTATTCCGATGCGGATTTCAAATACATCCTCACTGGCGAATTGATCGAAACAAAAGACATGACCAATCTGACGGTCGCGCGGCAGCAGGAACTGGAAGACGCCAAGCTCAAGAAGCTTGCATTCCCGTTCGAACAACTGCCGTTCGACCTGGCATTCAAGAAGGTCAAGGGCGATGGCAGCCGCAAAATCGCCGTGTTCTCCGATCCCGATTGTCCTTACTGCAAGCGTCTGGAGCAGAGCCTGACGCAACTGGACAATGTCACCATCTACACGTTCCTCTATCCACTTGTGCAGCTACACCCGAAAGCGCCGGAAGTATCGCGCTCGATCTGGTGTTCGCCGGATCGCGTAAAGGCTTGGGATGACTATATGCTGAGAAAGATTGCACCCAAAGCTGCAGGCAACTGCGACAACCCGGTGGATAAGATTGTCGAGTTTGGCCAGTCAAAGCGCATCGGCGGAACGCCCACGCTGTTCTTCACCGACGGCAAGCGCGTGCCGGGTGCCATCCCCCTCGAGCAGATCGAATCCATGCTGGCAAAGGCGCACGCCGCCAAATAGGCCAATCCGGCCGCCAGTCCAGGACTGGCGGCTTGCGCGTCCCAATCCGCACCCGAGTTCCCTAGAATAGACGTTTGGGAAGTTCGTTGCGGGGGCTGGCGATGCGCAGAATCAGGCAGGATTTCGCGCGATACCCGGTGGCCGAAGGCCGCCTGATGGTTGCGGTCGTGTTCTCGGCAGCGTTGCATATTCTCCTGCTCCATAGCCTGGTCCTGCGGCCCGCAATTCCCGCGGCCCGCCAATCGAGCCCGATCCACGCCCGGCTGGTGTCCGCCGAAACCGCTCCGATTCCCGCCGGGCGGAAACGCGTTCCAACCCCGCTGTCGGTAGCAACGGACAATGCCGTGTCCCTTCCCCGGGAGGTGATCCCCGGCCTTTCCGAAAAGCCGGATCCCGAGCCATCGTCTCCGGTAGAAAATGTAAGCCTCGCGATACCGGCATTGCCGGAAGTTCCTGACCTGATCCACTACGCGGCGAAGGACCTGGACATCTATCCGCAGCTCCGGGGCGCACTCAATCCCGACTATCCTGAATCGGCGTTCGCGCACAAGATCGCGGGTACCGTGACCCTGCTGGTGCTGGTAGACGAGGCCGGGAGAGTGACCGAAACCGCCGTCGTCGATGCGGTGCCTGAAGGACTGTTCGACGATTCCGCGCAACAGGCATTGTCCCGTGCGGCTTTCATTCCGGCCCAGCGGGACGGCCGCATCGTGCGCAGCCGTATCCTGGTGAGCGTCAACTTCGACCCTGAAAAACCCTGACTCTTACACCCTAGCTCTCACCGCAGAGGACGCGGATACCCTACGTGCATAGCACGTCGGAGTACCCTTGTAGGACGCAGAGGAAAAGCGAGTGCGAGGAAAAGGAAGTTGGCGTTATAACTGAATTCGCCAGGCAATCGCACATCGTCCTTTTCTCTCTTAGGGTTTCTTCTGCGTCCTCTGCGATGAGAGTTGGGTTAGGGTAAGCGAGGCGTGAAGCCCTTGGGGTAAAGCAGCCAAAGGCGTGCGCTTTGGCGCATGCGCCCGGCCAACGCGCCGGCCTCATCCCCGAATCCCCAGAAGAAATCCGCCCGCACCGCACCCTTGATGGCACTGCCGGTGTCCTGCGCCAGCATCAGCCGGTTCAGCGGACGCGCCGAAAGCGGCCAGGTGGAGGAAAGAAAGACCGGCGCGCCCAGAGGGAGGGTGGCAGGATCCACTGCGATGCTGCGTCCGGGCGTCAACGCGACTCCGAGCGCGCCGATGGGGCCGGGATCCTGGGCCGGTAGTTCCCGGAAGAAAACATAGGCGGGATTCTGTTGCAGCAGCAGGGGCAGCATGTCGGGATTCTGTTTTGCCCATTGCTTGATGCCCTGCATGGAAGCCTTGTCGGCGGACAATTCGCCGCGATCGATCAGCACGCGGCCGATGGATTTGTAGGGATGGCCATTGTGTTCGGCGAAGCCGACGCGCACGGTCTCGCCATCGGGCAGCTTCACGCGGCCCGACCCCTGCACCTGCAGGAAAAACAGTTCGATGGCATCCTCCACCCAGAGAAGTTCGCGGCCGCGCACCGCGGCGTCGCCGCGTTCGATCTCGGCGCGTGTGTAGTACGGCACGATCTTCCTGCCCTGCAGCCGGCCGCGCAGGCGCATGCCCCTCAGTTCGGGATTCTGGCCGCCCAGGTCCACCACCAGCAGATCGTCGGGCACGCCGTAAAGCGGATAGCGATACTTCTTGCCTGGAGTTCGGCTTCCTGACAACAGCGGCTCGTAGTAGCCGGTGACCAGCCCTTCCGTCCCGCCTTCCGGGTTGCGTACGGCATAGGGGACGAAGTTCGTCTCGAAATATTTTCTGGCGGCCTCCGGGTCGTCCTTGCGCAGTTGTGCGGCCAAAGCGCAGACGGACTGCCATTCCGGCTGGCTCTTGAGGCCCGAACAGGACAGCAGCAGCGCGGGAATCGCTTCAGCCGGATTGTCGCCGCTCCAGGCGGGGAGGGCGTTCCATTCAACGGTGCTGTAAGCGCTGTAAGCAGAGGGTGGCAACGTCGAGGAAGGCGGTGGGGGCGGCAGGGGTGGTGAGGGGGCGGGTAGGGGTGCCGGTACGGACGGTTCGGGAA
>CAYODB010000050.1:0-19462 GCA_964402495.1 uncultured Bordetella sp. | reverse complement strand
GAATATGCGGTTTGCTCTGCCCCCCAATCTCGAAAGCTGCTGCGAAATCCGTGGACGGTGAGATCTTTCCTTTTCATGCGCTCCAGGAGTTTAAGCATCGCCATATTGCTGATCGGCTTGTCCGCCTTGCGCCCGGGGAAAACATAGGCTTCGCGCAGTTTCAATTGGGCTCGAATGATCTCGACAGATCGAGGGGAGAGGGGCACACGATGTTCTTTGCCGCCCTTCATGCGCTTGCCTGGAATGATCCAAAGGGCCTTATTCAGATCGAATTCGGCCGGCAGGGAGCCAATGACTTCACCCGTCCTCGCGCTACACAGGATCAGGAATTCCAACGCTCTCGCCGCCGTTCCTTCCTCTTTCTTCAGGTCGGCCATGAATGATCCAATCTGCTCATAGGGCAGGGCGGGGTGGTGCTTTACACGGGATTCCTTCTTTATGGCCGGAAGGAGTTTGTTCAGGTGCCCTCGCCATCTGGCAGGGTTATCTCCGGCCCTGTATCCGCGCGCAGTCGCCCAATCAAGGATGGATTCAATGCGTCCACGTAGCCGGTTGGCGGTTTCTGGCTTTGCGCTCCAGATCGGTTCCAGGACTTTGAGGACCATGCCGGTATCCACGCTCTGAACGGGCAGGGGGCCGATGGTCGGAATGCAATAGGTCTTGAGGGTGTTTTCCCACTGACTGGCGTGCTTGGTGTTTTTCCATGCCGCTCGATGAGCAGATATATAGCCATCGGCACATGCCTGGAAGCTCACTGCCTTGGCCTTCTTCAGCGCATCCTCGGCGCTCCGCGCAGAGCGGGCTTCGATTGGATCGATGCCGTCATGCAAGAGGTCACGATAACCAGAGGCCCTCTTGCGCGCCACTAACAGGCCGATTGAGGCGGCACTGCCAAGGCCCATTTCTCGGGCGCGACCGCCCAGGGTGTAACGAAAGATCCAGGATTTGGTGCGGGAAGGGGACACCTGCAAATAAAGACCTCCGCCGTCGGCGTAGTAGCCGGGCTTCTTCTGATTCGATACCGCCTTGGTCGTGAGTCGATGTAGTTGCCGAGCCACTGACTACCCCCATTTCTACCCACGTTAGAGATCCGGATAGTGCTGGACGGGATTGGACCGGTCAAGACAATGTTTTAGTGTTCTCCTATGGGAAATGCCTCAGAAATGGACGTAACTGGATTTCCTTGAACACTATTACGGCGGACACCCTCTCCGCCAAGTAAAAAAGGCCCCCTTGTGGGGCTTTTTTTATTTGGCGGAGAGGGTGTATTGAAGCACCCGCCGGATCGACCATCCGAGTTCATGGCTGGCCTCTTTTCCGCCGTCGCCAAATCCCCGCAGGGGCAGCTTGTGCCGCTGCTGCGCCCCTGACGTTCGATTTCTGTACGAAAGGCTGAAACTCCAGGGGCGGAAATGAATTCTTGTGCGGCCATGACCTTCTCAAAGCAAGTTCCATCCCCGTGTAGTGGATTATTCATCTCCTTGAATGGGCTCAATTCCCGCAGAGCATACGGCCATCGATCCGTCAGATTCTCGAACTATCATCCAGGTGGCGCCGGGTTGTGCCCGGCTGGCTGCTGGTCCATTCGGTTTTTCGCCTGAAGACGACGGGAACCCGGTATTTTCCGGAACAGGGTGCGGCGGTACTGGTCTGCAACCACCAGAGTTTCGCCGATGCGCTGGTTGTGGCCGCGGCTTGCCGGCGGCCGATACGCTTTGTGATGTACCACGCCATTTTCAACATTCCCGTGCTCAGCTTCGTTTTCCGTTCGATGAAGGCAATTCCGATCGGGTCGTCGAAGGAGGCGCCGGAGGTGCTTGCCAAAGCCATGGACGAGGTCGCGGCCGCGCTCAGGGGCGGAGAACTGGTGTGCATCTTCCCAGAGGTCGGATTGACGGCAGACGGCGCGGTGGGCGTGTTCAGGCCGGGCGTGATGAAAATCCTGGAAAGCACACCGGTACCGGTAATCCCGATGGCTTTGTCGGGTTTGTGGAAGAGCGTGTTCTCCCGCAATCGTGCGATCTCGGTACCCTTTGCGCGCCTGTTCCCGACGGTAAGGCTCGCAGTCGGGGCGCCGCTCGATCCCAGGAGTGTGACGCCGGAGGGCTTGCGGGAAGGGGTGATCGGCCTGATGGCCGGACGCAACTGACGCCGGTCAGCGCAAGGCGTTGCGGGAACTGGTGAAGAGGGTCAGGCGCTGGCCGGCGCGGATCTGGTTGCTGCGCAGGCCGTTCCAGTCCTTGATCGCGGCGACCGTGACGCGGTGCTTGCGGGCGATGGAGTACAGGCTGTCGCCGCTACGCACCCTGTACGTGACGCGCCCGCCGAAGCGGTCATCCGGCGCCTGGAATTCCCGCGTGTTCCAGGTATCGCCAAAGTTGGATGCATCCGCGTCTTCATCCATCGGCACCAGCAGGGAACGTCCGGGGCGCAGCGTTACGTGCCGGTTGATGCCATTGATTTCACGCAACCTCTCCTGCGTGATACCAAACCTGGCGGCAACGGTCTCGAGGTTCTCGTTTTTCTTCAGCGTGTAGGTTTGCCAGGAAACCAGCGGATCTTCGTAACCTTTGAGGTTCGCGGTGAAGATCCCGGCCTTGTCCACGGGGACCAGCAGCGTGCGGCTGCCGTTCGAAGTGATGACCGGCCGGGTGTGGGCCGGATTGAGGGAACGGAAGTCGTCCTCTGTCATTTCGGCGAGCCTCGCGGCAACCTGCATGTCTATGTGCTGGGCCGTGGTTACCGTGGTGAAGTAGGGCTGGTTGGGAATCTCCTCCAGCGGGAAGCCGAGTTGTTCCGGATGAGAGATGATGTTCTTTACCGCCTGCAGCTTGGGCAGGTAGTTGCGCGTTTCACGTGGCATCTGCAGGTACTGGTAGTCCGCCGGCTTGCGCCGGACCTTATTCTTCGCCACCGCCCGCGCAACACCGTTCTCGCCCCAGTTGTACGACGCCAGGGCAAGCTGCCAGTCGCCGAACTGGTCGTGCAGGCGATCCAGATAATCGAGTGCCGCGCGGGTGGCCGCCATGACGTCCCGGCGCCCGTCGTACCACCAGGTCTGCTGCAGCCCGTAATGCTTGCCGGTCGAGGGAATGAACTGCCAGATGCCGGAGGCGTGCGCGCGTGAATAAGCGGTAGGGTTGTACGCGCTTTCGATCATCGGCAGCAGGGCGATTTCCATCGGCATCTTGCGTTTCTCCACTTCGTCGACGATGAAGTAAAGATAGAGGCGGCTGCGCTCGATCATGCGGTGCACGTAGTCCGGGTGGTTCAGGTACCAGGCTTCATGCCGGGCAACCAGCGGGCTTTCCAGCTTCGTCATAGCGAAACCGGTGCGAATCCGCTTCCAGAGGCTGTCCGCGGGGATCAGCAGCGTTTCAGCGGGGGCGGCATCCACGACGGCAGCAGCCGGTTCCTCCGGATTTATCGATTCGGCAACAGGTGTTGGACTGCCAGCCGGGGTTTCCGTCAGTGCCGCGCCTGACGAGCCTGAAGCGTACTCGGAGGGATCCAGCGGAGGAAGTTCGATGGCGAACAGCGGGGAGGCGATCAGGGCGGCGAACAGGCCTGCCACAAGCTTGCGTGTATGCGTCATCCCCATCCGTTCAGCGGTTGCCGGGCTCGCGGTGCCGTAAATTCTACAAACGAAGCGTTGCGAATTGCGCCGTATGCTGCCAAGCAGTCCACGGCGAGTCAAGCAAAAAGGCGTTAACTTTCGTAACGAAAATCCGCGGGTTACGAGCGGTCAGAAAGTATCTTTCCACTCGCAGCGCGGCGAAGACCTGTACCGGATCGGTCAGCGTACGGCCGGCGAAGCGGCTTGCGGATTCGGGCTGATGCCGGGTATGTTCTCCCGCTTCGGACCGAATACCGGTACGTTATACTTCGCCAGCAATCCCGCATTGCCGCCGACGTGGTCGGCATGGTAATGGGTGGCGAGGATGGCCTCGAGTTGCAGGCCTTCGGCATCGAGATAGTCGAGAACGGGGATGGCGTCGCCGGGGTCGACGACGACGGCGCTGCGGCCGCGGCGCAGGCACCAGATATAGTTGTCCTTGAACGCCCGGATGGGCGCGATGGTGACGGGATTCATGCAGGCATCTTTGTTATTGAAGCGCTGAATGTCAAATAAGTCCGGACCCGCAAGCTTTGCGGAGTGGCTCGCGACGCCGCTCGGAGAACATCTGCTCGGCGCCGAGCAGAGATACTACGACCGCGAACTGGCCGATGTGTTCGGTTTCAATGCAATCCAGCTCGGGTTGCCGCACTACGATTTCCTGCGCGCCAACCGCATGCCCTTCCGCTTCGTGGCAGGTGCTGACGGACCAGTTGGCCTGCAATCCGACCTCGAAGCGCTGCCCATAAAAACCGCCACGGCGGACCTGGTGGTCATGCCGCATTGCCTGGAATTCAGCAGCAATCCCCACCAGATCCTGCGCGAGGCATCCCGCATCCTGATGCCGGAAGGGCACGTGGTGCTGTCAGGATTCAATCCGTGGAGCCTTTGGGGCGCACGCCGGATCGCGGTAAGGCGCAACGGCGGCATGCCCTGGTCGGGGCAGTTCATCAACCTGCCGCGGCTCAAGGACTGGATGGCGCTGCTGGGATTCGAACTCACGGCCGGACGCATGTGCTGCTATGTGCCCCCATTCACCAGCGAAAAATGGCTGCGGCGCTCGGGTTTCATGGAAGCCGCCGGCGACCGCTGGTGGCCGTTCGCGGGGGGCATCTACTTTCTGCACGGCATCAAGCGGGTCCAGGGCATGCGCATCATCACACCCAAATGGCAGGCGGCGCAGGCTCCGAAGAAAGCATTGGCACCGCTGCCCCACAAGACGAGCCCCGACGATGCAATGGCGGCCCGCAATCCTCTTGACCGACAATGAGCGCACCGAAAAATGCATGAACCAGTGGAGATCTATACCGACGGCGCCTGCAAGGGAAATCCCGGCCCGGGCGGCTGGGGTGCCTGGCTCAAATCCGGCATGCACGACAAGGAACTGTTCGGCGGCGAGACGCAGACTACGAACAACCGCATGGAACTGACGGCGGTCATCGAAGCGCTGGGATCGCTCAAGCGTCCGAGCAAAGTAAAGCTGCACACCGATTCCCAATATGTGAAGAACGGCATTTCGGTCTGGATCCACGACTGGAAGCGGCGCGGCTGGCGCACCGCGGACAAGAAGCCGGTCAAGAACGAGGATCTGTGGCGCAAGCTGGAAGACGCCGTTCAGGGGCACGACATTGAATGGATCTGGGTCAAGGGCCATGCCGGAGATCCGGGCAATGAGCGGGCCGACGGACTCGCGAACAAGGGGGTTGGGCTGGTTGCGAACGGCGCGAAAATCTAGTTGAACCGCCAAGGACGCCAAGGACGCCAGGGAAGAACGATAATGCGAGTTAATGTATCGGTACGCATTCAAGAACGAGCATGCGACGGAGTTCCCGATTTCCATGCGTACTGTAACTTCGCTTCTCGATTTTCTTGGCGTCTTGGCGGTTAAACGGATTCTGTAAAATGCGGCAAATTATTCTCGACACAGAGACCACCGGCCTGGATCACTCGCTCGGCCATCGCGTGATCGAAATCGCCGCGGTGGAAATGGTCAACCGGCGGTTTACCGAACGCCATTACCACCAGTACATCAACCCGGAGCGTGACATCGACGCGGGGGCCATTGAGGTGCACGGCATCACTGCGGAGTTCCTGGCGGACAAGCCTAAGTTTGCGGACGTGGCGAAAGATTTCCTCGAGTTCGTGGCGGGCGCCGAACTGATCATCCACAACGCACCGTTCGACGTGGGCTTCCTCAACCATGAACTCGCCCTGCTGAAATTGCAGCCGGTGGAAAAGCATTGCCAGGAAATCACGGATACCCTGAGGATGGCCAAGGGCCTGCATCCCGGCAAGCGCAACTCACTGGATGCGTTGTGCGAGCGCTATCAGGTGGACAATTCCGCGCGCACGCTGCACGGCGCGTTGCTGGATGCGCGTCTGCTGGCCGAGGTTTATCTGTCGATGACCCGCGGTCAGGACAGCCTGCTGATGGACATCGGCGAATCGACATCGCCACTGCTCGACGGTTCGGTTGAGATGGGTTCGATCGAATTGCTTGTCGTGCGTGCTTCCGCAGAGGAACTGATTGCCCACGCGAAACAACTCGAAGACGTCGACAAGGCTTCCAGGGGCACCTGCCTCTGGAAGAAGCTGGAACCGGCCGGCTAGAAAAAAGCAGGGACCAAGGGGCTTGTCCGATTCAGGGAATATTCTCCGTGGCCCATTGCTGCCAGCGCCAGGTGTCTGCGCACATGGCCTCAATTCCCAGTTGGGCCTGCCAGCCGAGTGCCTTGCGGGCGAAGGCGGGGTCGGAATAGCACTGGGCGACATCTCCCGGCCGGCGAGCGACAAGACGGTAGGGAACCGGTTTGCCGCAGGCGGCGGAAAACGCCTTGACCATCTCCAGCACGCTATATCCGCGGCCCGTTCCCAGGTTCGCCGTTACGACGCCGGGGCGAGGCTGCAATGCATCCAGGGCGGCCAGATGCCCCCGTGCCAGGTCCACGACGTGAATATAGTCGCGGACCCCGGTGCCGTCCGGGGTCGGGTAGTCGTTCCCGTAGACCGATAATTCCTTGAGCTTTCCCGCTGCCACCTGGGCGACATAGGGCACCAGGTTGCTGGGAATGCCGTTCGGATCCTCGCCGATCATGCCCGAGGGGTGGGCGCCGACCGGGTTGAAATAGCGCAGCAGGGCCATGCGCCATGCAGGATCGGCCTTCGCCACGTCGCGGAGGATTTCCTCGATCATCAGCTTAGTGCGACCGTAGGGGTTAGTGGCCGACAGTGGAAAATCCTCGCGAATCGGCACTGACGCCGGGTCGCCATAGACCGTCGCCGAAGAGGAGAATACGAGCGTCTTCAGCCCGGCCTCCAGCATGGTCTCGAATAACGCAACGCTGCCCGCGACATTGTTGTCGTAGTACCCAAGCGGCAGGGCTGCGGACTCGCCAACTGCCTTCAGACCGGCGAAATGGACCACTGCGTCGAAATGGTGGCTGGAGAAGAGTTGCCTCAGCGCAGGGCGGTCGCGAATGTCGATCTGCGCGAATGCCGGCCGCCGGCCGGCTATGCGCTCAATGCGGTCAAGCACGGAGGCTTTGCTGTTGTGCAGGTTGTCGATGATGAACACATCGTGGCCGGCGGACAGAAATTCCACGGTCGTGTGCGACCCGATATAGCCGGCACCTCCCGTAATCAGAATGCCATTCTTCAATTGTGAGATTCCCATTCGAAAAGCAGGATTCTATTGGGAATCACCGGTCTTCGGGTATGGTGACCGAAAAGGCGATGGGATTCACGCCACCAGGGCGATCTCTTCCTCGTCGAATTTGACCGGCCTGACAACGATCTTGATCTCTTCGCCAGCCACCCTTTTTGCTGCCAAGGAGACGGTGTGCTGCGGATAAAGATGACGGCACCAGAACAACCAGTCTGCGGGATCGTCATCGATTGTGTTTGCAAACCGCGCACTGATCGTATTGTCCTGCATGAGATCAAAGCCGATGCTGTTCAACGGCAAACTAAGGCCCAGACCCCGGGCTTTGGCGTAGGCTTCCTTGAGCGTCCAGTGATCATAGAAACGCGTAGTCCGATCTGTTCCCGAAAGCGCGGTCAAGGTTTTATGTTCGAATGGGGTCAGGACTTCCTTGGCGACCAGATCCAGGTCCTCATCGTGCTCCAACTTCTCAACGTCGACCGCTGCCTCTGCCGATAGAGTTATCAGACAGGCGACCAGTCCTTCAGTATGGGAGACGCTGAACCTAACCGGTGCTAAGAGCGCGGGCGCAGCAATGGAAGGCCGACGATTGCAATCCCGTTCGAAGCGCCACGCGCTCGCGGGAACGGCAAAGTGACTGGAGAGCGCCAGTCTGAGCAGTACGCGTGCCGCTACGAACTGGTGCCGGGCAGTGGCACGGCGAAAACGACAGGCTTCCTTCTTTTCGTCCTCACTCAGGACTTCGTCGAAGCGGCATACCCTTTCGGCAGCGGAAGCGTCATCGGTGAGCAATGTCCAGAGGTATATCCGACCCAGAGACAATGCCGCGAGGCGCTTGTCAGGGATCATGGGCATCGATGTCGGTCCGTGGCGTCCCGGCCCGGCGAGCATCGCGTGAGCACGCGATCCATCTCCCGGGCTAACGTCGGAATCTGCTCACCCCATATCGAATAATGCTCTCCAGGTATATCTATGATTTCAAGACCTCGGTTAAACAGGTTTTCCCAACCCAGTGCATCTCCGGGGGCGTGGTCGACCCGCTTTCCATCGAACTCGGCTGTTCGAAGCAGGACCCCCCGGCTGTCCATGCTGCGCAATCGGTAGGTCCTGCCGATCTCATCGTACAGACGGTCCAGGAGTTCCCAGGGCACCGGCATGCCTTGTTCGTCGAGCAAACCGGAAAGCAGATCTGGCCTCGACTTTCGCCGTTGGAAACATGACTCCAGGTTTTTGACCATTTTCCTCGCCACCCTTCGAAGCAGCCAGCAGCTTGTGTGCCATGAGTTACGCAGCGGACCGAACAATTGGGCAACGCTGGTCGTGGATAGGACGTTCTCTGGTCGCGTCCAATCCCGTCGCCATATCTGCCACGCGAGTAGATAAGGATTCGTGGGCCGGATCTGGGAGTCAATCGCGACGACGAGTTCCACCTTGCCGCCCAGCATCTGAATTTGATGGGCCGCTTCAAAGGCAATCTGGCCGGCATAGGAGAGTCCCACAAGTACACACGGCGCAGACCGTGAATGAGCGATTATGGCCGCCGCGTACGGAGAGACCATCTGCTCCATGGTCGGGAAGTCAGTGATCCGGTTCTCGGACAATGCGCTGCGCCATGCCAAGGGGCATTGCACTTCGACCCCAAAGACAGGATGACCCCCAATCATGCGCCGGGCAATGCCAAACTCTCCCGGTCCGGCATAGATGAAATACACAGGAAGCCCGGAGCCGCCTTCCCGCAGTGAGACCACCGTAGACAGTGTAATCGCTGGCCGCCCCGTCTCGATCAGTTTTGCCACGCGCTCGATGGTCGGATTCTGGACGACTTCAGGAACGCCGAGTTTGACGCTGTGTGCGCTGTTCATCTTCCCGATCAGCTTGACGAGCAGCAGGGAATGCCCTCCCAGTTCGAAAAAGTTGTCGCGGATACCGATTCTCTCGATCTGAAGAACCTGGCACCAGGTATTCACCAATGCCGTTTCCAGTTGCGTCCGTGGACCAATGTAACTGGGCTGCTGCGAGGCACAGTGTTCGGGAACCGGAAGCTGCTTTCGGTCCACTTTACCAGTGGACGTGAACGGCAATGCGTCCAGTGCGACAAAGTATGAGGGAACCATGTGCCCGGGCATTCTGGCTCGAATGAGTGCGCGCAACTGGTCGATCAGATCAGCGGGCGCTTGCTCGGCGACAACATAGGCTACGAGACGCTTGTCGCCGGCGGCATACTCGTGCGCCATTACAACAGCCTCACGCACAGCGTGGTGCGCGAGAAGTGCGGCCTCGATTTCGCCGGGCTCGACGCGGAAGCCGCGAATTTTCACCTGATGATCGCGCCGCCCAAGGAACTCGATGTTACCGTCTGGAAGATAGCGCGCCAGATCCCCGGTCCTGTACACCCGCGCATCCCGCTGGGCGCGGAAGGGATCGGGAATGAAGCGCTCGGCGGTGAGCTTGGGATCATTGAGATAACCGCGTGCAAGTCCCGCTCCGCCGATCAGCAGTTCGCCCGGCACGCCGACCGGCAACAATTGCATTTGTGGGCCGACGATGTACACCCGTGCATTGTCTATCGGCTTGCCAATTGGTATCAGCTCCGGAACGTTTTCGCGAGGGCAAGCCCAGAATGTCGTATCGATTGCCGCTTCCGTCGGGCCGTAGACATTGTAGAGAAGGGCATGCGGAAACTTCGCGTTGAAGGCGTCGCACAGGTCCTTTGTCAGCGGTTCCCCGCCGCAGTAGACGCGTTCCAGCGATTCTCCACAGTCCTGGAAGGCGGGCTCTGCCAGCAGCATACGCAACTGTGACGGAACGACCTGCAGCGTGGAGACGCGATGCGTACGAATCAATCCGACAAGATAAGTCGGATCGAGGTGCCCGTCAGGCCGCGCTATGACAAGACGAGCATCAGTCATGAGCGGAGCAAACAGTTCCCACACCGAGGCATCGAAACCAAACGGCGTCCTCAACAGTTCCACGTCCCCGGCTGACAACACGTGCGCGCGTTTCATCCAGTACATGTGATTGCAGATTGCAGCATGGGTGACCATTACGCCCTTCGGGCGTCCGGTGGACCCGGACGTATAGATGACATAGGCAAGATCGCTTGCCGTGGCGCGATTGGGCGGGCGCAACGTGGGTTCCTGGGCAATGGCTGCCCAGTCCGTGTCCAGACAGATCGTGCGTACTCGATCGATCGGCAACTTCTCCAGCAATCGTTTCTGCGTAAGCACGACCGGAGAGTGTGCTTCCCCAAGAATGTAGGCTATCCGCTGCTGCGGAAGGTCAGCGTCGAGCGGAACGTATGCGCCTCCGGCCTTCAGGACGCCAAGCGCGCCGACGACCATTTCCAGAGAACGCTCGATGCAGAGTCCCACGAGCGTGTCAGGGCCGACCCCATACTTTTGCAGGTAACGGGCCAGCTGATTGGCGCGTCTGTCGAGTTCCCCGTTGGTGAGATGCTGCCCCTCGAATGTGACCTCTACCTCATCGGGGGCGCGCTTCGCCTGCTCCTCGAACAGTTCGTGGAGCAGGGAATTGGCCGGATAGTCGATTGCCGTGTCGTTCCACTCGATCAGCAATTGATGACGTTCGCCATCAGTGAGCATCGGCAATTCCGCAAGCGTGGCATGCGGATGGCTGGCCATTCCTTCGAGCAACGTCTGCAGGTGGCCAGCCATCCTTCCGGCCACAGCTTCATCGAATCGACTCTCGTCGAAATCAACTCTCAGTCGTAACTGGGCGCCATCATAAGCGGCCAGGTCGAGAGGATAGTTGGATTGCGAATTCAGTCGAAACCGACGATTGGACCAGGCGCCGCCCTGTTTGCGCAACAGTGTGTCGAGATCGTTATGTTCGAACATCATTATGCTTTGGAACAACGGGCTGGCCGCCGGTACACCGCTCCACGCTTGAACATCCGCCAATGACGTATGCTCGTGGTTGCGCATCTCTACCCATTGTTGACGCACTTCCTTTAGCCATGGGATCAGCGTTGCATCAGGGTTCACTGGAACGCGCAGGGGCAGGGTATTGATGAACAATCCGATCATCGTGTCCGCGCTTGCGATTGTGGCGCGGCGGACGGCGCGAACAACGCCGAACACGATGTCTTTCTCGCCGCTGTAGCGGTGCAATATCAGCGCCCAGGCACCCTGCACGATGGTGTTGATGGTGAATTGATTGTCATGGGCCAGCGTGCGCAGAGATGAGGATGTTTGCGCAGACAGAAGGATCTCCCGGGATCCTTTCCGGCCCCTGTTGGTACGACCAGCATCATGGGCACGATCGACAACGAGGGGTGTAGGCGTGGTGAAGCCTTTCAGCGTCTCGCGCCAGAACGCCTGATCTTTGCTTGAATCCTGCTGTTCCAACCAGTCGATGTAGCTCCTGTAGGGCGGAGGCAGCGGCAGGGCCAATTGCTTGCCCTGGCAAAATGCTTCGTAGAACGCGAACACTTCCGGTATGGCCAATGCGAAGGAGCGGCCCTCTAGAACGGTGTGGTGAATGGTCCAGACGAGATCGAATTCGTCCTCCCCGTGGCGCAACAGGGTCAGGCGAAACAGGGGCGCCTGCGTCAGATCGAACCCGTGCAGGCGATCCGTATGCAAGAACTCCGCGATGCGTTCGCTCCGGGTGCTGGCGGCATTTCCGCGCCAGTCCTGTTCCTCCCACGGCAAATCGACCTGAGAATGCACCTCTTGCCTTGGCTCGGGGAGATTTTCCCAACGAAGACTGGTGCGCAAGACCGGATGGCGGGCGACAAGGGTTTTCCACGCGCGCTGAAGGGCCGTCACATTCAGCTTCTCGTGCAGTTCGCAAACCAACTGCTCGATATCGACGCCCGATCCGGGAGCCCGCAAGGTGTTGAATAGCATTCCCTGCTGGAGAGGAGACAGGCAATACGAGTCCTCAATGCCGAATGCACCGTGCTGGCTACTGGAATCCACCCCGATTTCTCCCTTGGAACTGCGGTCCGCTTTATTGGCGGGCCCTTCGAGTGGCTTTTTTCCGCTTGTTCGATCAGCCACAACGCCTGGCCAAATTCGTCGCGGGTGGCCCGGAAAGCGACATGTCATAACTGGCCTCTGCAAATCCACCCGATCAGTGGATTACATCGACATATCCCGGAGGACTCGAAGCACGCTTGCGCAAGCCAACAGGATCAGCCAGGAGGCGTCAGTTAGAAGTCAGTTTGGAATGTATTTCTACCATGCAGGCGTCGGGTAGCGAAACGGTTTACAGCTCGTTACTGGTGCACGCAGTCGGACGCTGCCTGGGGTGTTGGTGGCACTGTGTACGCCCAAGTACATGATCTGGCGGGAGGAACATGGGGGGCCGTTGCCTACGAAGCGCAGGCTATTGTGTTCGGGGCCATGAAGAGGATTGGGCCTCGATCAATACTGACGTTTCTCGACAGTTTGAGACTGGCAGCGAACCTGGACATTGGCATTGGTCAGCGGAGAATGCGTGCAGGCGCCGGGGAAGATCGCGGCGCCGATTAGCGGCACCGAGATACCGCTGCGCAGATGCGCTGATGGTAGAATCGCGATCGTCATTCGGGAAGTATTGATTGCATGATAGGCAGAAGCATATGAGTACGGCCAACGCGCTGACGGTTGACGTTGAAGACTACTTTCACGTTTCTGCGCTTGCATCCAGTATTCCTCGGGACACTTGGGATACGCGTGAGTCGCGAGTAGTCGGAAACACGCAAAGACTTCTCCGCATCTTTCAGGAGTTCGGCGTTCGCGGCACGTTCTTTGTGCTTGGATGGGTTGCCGAACGGCAGCGCCAGTTGATAGAAGATATCGCGGCGGGCGGGCACGAAATTGCCTGCCACGGATTTTCACATCGTCTTGTGTACGAGCAGTCACCCAAGGAATTTCGCGAAGAGACGCTCCGGTCCAAGGGCCTGCTGGAGGACATCACAGGATCCCCGGTACTGGGATACCGGGCCGCGAGCTATTCCATCGTACGCAAGTCGCTATGGGCGCTTGATATCCTCGCGGAACTGGGATTTGCCTACGATTCCAGCATTTTTCCTGTGCGGCATGATCGCTATGGTATTCCGGACGCCGAACGAAACCCCCACCGGATGAGCACTCCCAATGGCAGTTACATCGTAGAGTGGCCGCTCGCAACGGCAACTCTACTTGGACTCAAGATCCCCGTAGCAGGCGGTGGGTACTTCAGATTGTTGCCTTATTGGCTGTCAAGCTGGGGATTGGCATCGATCAACCGGCGTGAACAGCGTCCATTCATGTTCTATCTGCATCCTTGGGAGATCGACCCGGCGCAACCGCGTGTGCCTACCAGTCGCCTGTCGCGGTTTCGACATTACACGAACCTCGAACAATGCGAGGACCGGTTGAGGCGTTTACTGGGCGAGTTCCAGTTCGGTACGGCGAGGGATGGTCTTGTGCAATTGGGCTTACTTTCCGGATCGCGTCTGAGTTGAATCCGCAGAGGTAATGCTTTGGAGGTTTGCGTGCCATGGGACGCTTCCATCAGGGAGTATGCCGTCTTGAGGGCATCCACTGGAATGTGCGTATCGTGTCACGCAGCCTGTTGAGCTAAGACCGCTACTAACAGGCGGAATTGCCTGGCTCAACCGACGAGGCCACCGTTTCGTACAAAGCCCCACTGTAATGAGGATAGAAGTGGGCACTGAAAATCTTCCGCACCCAATCGACATCCTCGACGATATGGTCGAAGTGTTTGTGATTGAAGAAGATGATTGTGATCTTCCGCGGATGTCTTCTGATTGAGTCCCGTATACGATCCACGACTTTCGCGAGGGTCTCTCCGACGAACGGGTTGTAAAAGTAGATCACCGAGACGTCATCGGGGATCACGAAATCTGCGGCATTCTGCTCCACGAGTTCAATGTTGGGACATTTGACGCCACGCGCACTCTCAATGTTTTTCCGGGCGGCCACCACCATCTCGTGTGACAACTCGACACCAATCACGCGTCGGATGGGGTGCGTGGCCGCGACCGTAACCACCCTTCCCATTCCAGATCCGTAATCCAGAAATACGGAGTCCTTCGTCATGTCAACCCTGCCCAGCATCTCCGCAAGATATCTATACGGAATAGGCATATAGTCGATACTATCTTTTCCTCCACAGGTCGCAACCATCGCCCGAGTCTGAACGCCTAATCGATGGTCATGGAAGAACTCGGAACTTCTCAGCGTCATGCGCTGTACAAATTCACGGGGGCCATGGCGTCTCAGATAGTTGACCGCGTTGACGGCCCGGGAAAAGGGGTTACCCACGACGGTAGGCGTTGGAGACCGGGTTCCCGGTCCATAAAATGAGCATGAAGTTCATTCGACCCTCACAAAATTGATGGAAGATGCATCTCCTCCGGTTCATCCTGAAAAATCTGCCAGCGACCATCCGGTCGGATGCGGGAAGAAGGCCGTGGAATTTCGTTTGCGGCCAAGCCCTATACGGAGACACGCTTCAATTCCAACCGCGCGCGCGGGCCACACGAGTCCGAGGTCAACGTTGACCAACATTGTTGGCGAGGAGCGAAGAGGTGAGTGCGCTTCTTGAACCCGACAAGATGGAATGCTCAGGATCAGGACAGCGTGAAATCAAGGCCCGCTATTGCGCGGTCCGGAACCTCGTCCACAGGCGTTCACGTCGCCTCGGCTGGGCGTTGCAGCATCGCAATGTGACTGAATGTCCATTTGTCCCCGCAATTCGTTTGCAACGAGCACGAACAATGCGCCTCCGGGAAGGTGTGAAAGCGACAAGAACGGCCTCCAGCACGCAGTGTTTGGAGCCACGAATCCAACGGCCGTCTACATGATGCATGCAACCATACCCCACGCGGCCAGGCCATCCCCGCCCTGATACGTAAATTGCTTCAGCCGATATCGCGCCTTCCGCAGCAGGTCGGTGAATCCGGACATCTCAGCCTCGAACTCGATCCAGGAAACGTTGCTTCCATCCAGGAAGCGGTTAAGAGTCAGCGGTGGCGTGTCTGTGTAGTTCAGCCCGGCGTTGCAGGTCGTGCCGCTCTTCACTTCTGCTGCACTGAGGGGCTCTAGGTGGTCCTTGTGGTAGATGCCGCTTGGATAGCAAAAATGGTGAAGTCTACGGCCTACAAGTGGTTCCAGCAGCTCACGGTTGTTCTCGATTTCCCTCGCAACCAGCTCTGCCTCGATGGGGAGAACATGGCGATGAGTGTGCAACTGAATATCTACGCCCACCCGGCCTGCCTCGCGGATTTCGTCTTTCGTCATAAGCGTAAAGTAACGTTTCTTGACGATGTCTGAGTAGTCCACCCCCAGTCGCTTGCCAACCTCTTCGCAGAGGTGAACGCGCTGGTCCTCTTTCATTTGCGTCTCCGCGTAACGGATGATGCGCCATACAATCTCATCCGCTGATCTGGTATCTGGAAAATGTACCTTACCGGTCTCATGCAGCCCAAGGCCATTGAGGTCCAATTCCGTCGTAGTCGTCTTCCAAAACATGTACTGAATGACAAGCCGGAATATAGGGTTGCCCTTCAGGCAGTAATAAGTGGTCACGTAGATCGTGCCGGGCAACTTGAGTTCGTTAAGAACAGGGACTGCCTTCTTCCAAATGCTGTGAAACCCGTCGTCGAAGGTGAGGGTAGTGGCGCACTCCGGCAGGGTCCCGGCCTGCAGGCGCTCGACAGCATCGTCGAGAGACAGGACGGGGTAGCCTTTGCGAACGAGGTACTTCATCCGTTCACGGAAAACCGAGGTGTCGATGAACAGCGGTGGCTGAAAATCAATCTCGTCGCCGAGAGCAAATCCGTGGTATGCCAAAATTCGGAGGCCGCGCCGAGTAAAGCGACGAGCCAGGTAGAACCCGCCCGTCCACTTACACATGTGATAAAGCAACTTCTTAACCATTCTTACGGCCTCCTCTTAGGTCAAATGGTACGAAATGACGAGTTCGTATCACTTGAGTCGGGCAAACAAGACCATCGGCGAGCCCACCCAAGCCGTACCTGCTCGAAGAGAGAGCATTCGTAAGCGAAACCTACATCCTCGATGGCATTTCGTAAAGGGATATTGTCGGCCAAGACAGAGATCTTGACGGTCCCCGGCACGTGCGCCAAGTCCTGGAGAACTGTTTGCAGAAACTGCGTGTACAGCTCTTGGCCCCGGGCTTGTGGGGACATCCAAAAGTCGAACAGGCACACGCTTTTCGGCGGGAGCCGGAATTCCTGTCTGACTTCGTTCAAGAATAACTTTTCCTCTCCCTCGCTAAGCCAGCCATAACACAGCAGATGGCCGTCCTCGGAGTATGTGTAAACGCGCAAACCATTCTCGATGCGATGCAATGCAGTGGACAGGAATTGGTGACGCGACTGCCGCCCCTCGGCCGGTCGATAGCGCAGGAGCTCCTCTGGAGCGTTACAGCGAATCAGTTGGAGGCCGCCAAAATCCGGCACATTCGTTGGACTATACGAGTAGATCCGCATCTCGCGTCGCCGGTCAATCCACTGACTGGCGTGCCGCAACAGAGTTGCAGGGGTGTGGGCTGCGCGGATGCCCTTGATCTTGTTTCCCAGTGACTTGATATGTTCCGGCTCAATGCCGACAGTCTTGAAGCCCGTTTTGACTGCACGCGTGAAACCCGCGCGAATTGCCTCTTTCGTTCGTTGTCTCTGTGAAAAGAATACCGTCAAGGTGTGGACTTCGTCGAAGCCGTTGGCAAACCGGTCTTTGTAGGGGTCGCCGCCAGGAGTCAAGTCCAATTGCTTGTATCCCTCGCCAATCAGCATCTGGGCCAGAAAGAGAATATGGAACTTGCCCGGGGAGTGCTTCGCAAGAAGTGGGTTATGCGTAATGATGCCCAACTGGACTTCCGTGTTCCCACAAACGCCCAGGTGTGCCGCACAGAACTGGTTTCCGGCTTTCAGAACCGTTGCGTGCAAGAGTCCGGGAACTTTCATCATCGCAAGGTGAAATGGTTTCTTGAGGTCGTCGTCACCAAACGGAGCCACGCTATGTACCGCCGCTTGGCGAAAATCGTAATACTGGATAATGTCGTTGACGACCTCCTCGAACTCCTTTGGATCGCTGATCCGCTTGAACTCCAGTGCGCCAACCTTTTCAAGGCGGTTGAGCCGGCTCTTGTTGCTTTTCTTATTGAGAGATTTGATGGTCTCGTTGTCACCTTCAAACCGCAAGAGCGGTCGGCGATGCACCGCGAGTGTGCAAATCTTGCGGGCCTGAGTGGCGGCAATCCAACTCGTAGGCGTACCGGGGGGGAGGTAGCGAAAAGCGAGCATAGCGGTTGGAAATTCTGTCTGGAGCTTTCGCATGAGCTGGTCAGCAAACGTGTCACCCAGCTCGGGCGCGGAGATCCAGGCTTGGTATTCGGCCTGCTGGCCACCGGCAACAATGAGTCCGCCGTCTTCGGACGAGATCGCCAACGTCAATAGGCCATTGAGCCTGTTGTCATGGTCGCGGGATAAGACAAAAAGCGGTTCGAACCGACGGCGATAGATCCGATACCAGGTACAGGTGAAGTCCGGGCCCTGGAACGAGGTAGCCCAATGACATCGGCGGCAAAGCTGAACCCATTCGGCTAGGAACTGGGCATCCTCCAGGAGAGAATCCGCTTCAGAGCCTCGGACGATGTCGATATTCATTTGGAACCTTGAAATTGATCCGCTCTTGACCGGTATGAAATACGTTGCCCGTCGATCCTCCTCCTCAAGACAAGACGCCGCCTTGTCAAATGTTACCCCATTCGTCTTGAAGTGCCGCTTCTGCCCTCCGAAGAGGCACGCCCCACCCTAATTCCTGGGCATCTATACCTATTGTTTCAGCAGTTCAAGTACTTAGTGTGTTGAACCGGGACGGGCTTGCTCAATAACGCCTTGGAGAATTCGAGCCTAAGCTGTTGAAATATTGTTTCTTACAGCAGGGGCTCATGCGATCCCCGACGAAAGTGTTAGTCAATTAATACACAACATTCTCTCGCCCGCAATTTTGCTACATAAAATCAATCAAGTGGAAGCAGTTTGCGAGAATGTAGACATCATATTTTCTGTTGATTAATTGTATTCAATTGTAACTTGACCTATTCTGATGTCGCCCCTTAGCGACAACCGCAGGCGGTCAACTCCAAAAAGCCGGGATCGCTGTGGAGCGTCAACCTGCAAACGCTGAACCGGGAGGTGTCGGTGAAAGTCGTTGCAGCAGAACGAAGACGTTTGGGCATCAACGCGCACATGCACTCGCGGAAAAATAAAACCAAGAACAAATAAGAATACTTGCGGGGTGGACATGTCACGCATATTCAGCAGTTGAGTCATATGCAAGGGAGGGGTCGATGATCATACTCAGGGCGCTGCGACCCACTTCGGGTCAGCAATTGCAGTTTGATAGTTCGACTGGCGTATGCGAGACCGTTTCACGTCCATTCGGACTTCTGATCTTGTGTCTCACGCTCGCGGCTTGCGGTGGCGGTGGCGGTGACAATGGTGCCGCCGCTGGCGCGACGCCCCCGACCGTTGGCTTGGAGTTCCCGCGCAATGACCAAGTACCCGACGGCCAAACGGTGCGCTTCAAGTTCACGAGTCCGCAAACCAGAGGATTGCCAATCTATGGCCCGGGCGGCAATGGGGTGACCTACATCTTCAAGGTGCTCCCCAGGCAACAGACCGGTTACTACACGACGTTTTTCTGGGGCAATGACGACGGAAAAGGGAGCTTGGATACGTTCTTCTGGAAGAACGGTGCTGAGTCAGATACCTACTATGGCGCGCACCCTTATCCCGATTCGGCCTCGCCAGACGGCACGACGCACAGTTGGGAAATCTCAGCCGGGGGGGGGGATGTCCTGAACGGAGCTGTGGACAATGGCCGGTGGCACACTCAAGCACTGCGGGTATGGCGCGACGCCAACGGCAACAAGCATCATGAATTCTATTGGGATCTTCCGTTCACCGATTCGGGCCATGTGGTCGCGTATGTGGGACCGACGACTTACGGGGAGATGAATCCGCCGGAGCCTGCCGTCACCTTCGGCGATGCGCCATGGCAGCCGGGCAAGGAACTGTGCTCCTGCGTCCTGCGCGGCATCCAGATCTATTCCTCGCTCCTGTCGCCGACGGACATTCAGAAGGAAATCGCCTCGCCGCAATCGACGCAGGCGGGCAGTGCGTCCATCTGGTACCTGAATCT
>CAYODB010000049.1:11757-19508 GCA_964402495.1 uncultured Bordetella sp. | reverse complement strand
TATTTATTGACGATGGAATTTATTGACGATGGAGGGGAACGAACGTTGTGCCGACCGTCACGGTCTTATAACAATCTCCAGCCAGAATGAATTTGAATCTTACCCGGATACTTGGGCAAGCAGCCCGCGCCGCAGCCTGAATCCTTCGCATCTGAACCTCCATGTGGCACACGCTTAAACGCTGGCTGGGCGGCCTGTCCTCCATTGCCCGCCGTCTTGCTTTACGCCTTGCCGGCCGGCCATTGGGCCATTGGGTAGAGGGCAGCTATCCCGAGCCGCATCGCCGGTTACTTTTCTTATCGCTTCTGCAGTCAAAGCGCAATTACCACTTGTACCTTCCGGGGAGGTATGCGGCCGCGAAACAATGGCCGCTGCTGGTGATGCTCCACGGCTGCAAACAGGATCCGGTGACATTTTCCAGCGGCACGCGCATGAATCAGCTTGCCGACCAGGAAGGGTTCCTGGTGCTGTATCCGGAACAAAGGCGGTTGGCCAACGCCTACCGGTGCTGGAACTGGTTCGATTCCTCCGCGCAACAGTCCGGCGGTGAAGCCGCGCTGATAGCCGGGATGGTGCGCGAAGTGACTGCCAGTTACGGCATCGATCCCGCACGCGTGTACATCGCCGGGTTGTCCGCCGGTGGCGCGATGACCAGCATCATGACCAGTTGCTATGGAAAACTTTTCGCTGCCTGTGCCGTTCACTCCGGGCTGATGTATCGGGCGGCCGAATCGGTTTCCGAAGCAACCCGGGCCATGAAGCAGGGTTCGCGAGCCTCTCCCGGGAATACGGCGCGTCAGGCCCTCGCACAAAAGGATTTCGCCTTCGTACCCGCCATGGTGATCCATGGCAGCCTGGATGGTACGGTCAGTCCGGCGAACGCCGATCAGGTGGTCGAACAATTCACGATGATGTCCACGCTGGCGGGCGACGGGAGTTCGGCGTTGACAGAATTCACGCGCAGTGAATCTGGCGGTGACCGTTATCCTTACAAGACGCACGACTACCGCCGCGGTGACACGCTTCTGCTGCGAAAAGTTCTGGTGGAGGGCTTGGACCATGCCTGGAGCGGGGGCAACGGGGAGCATGCTTTCAACGATCCCAAGGGTCCGGACGCCAGCCGCATGATATGGGAATTCTTTGCCGGCTTTCAGCGCAACGGACAGCGCGCTTCAATGGCCCTTGCAGCGGAGTGAGTACGCTGGCTTGCCGCGGGCAACGCCGGGACGCAAACAGCGTCGAAGCGGTATTCCTGAACTAGCCGGGCGGGGTCCAGGGAACCCTTCTCCGATCCGGTCGTTCCTGCCCGGACCGGCCCTGGCAATCCGGCTATTTCACCGGGCCCTGCCCGAAAACGCCTCCCGGGACCGGCCCAAGGGGTGTTTTTTGCATAAAAAGCAACGCGCTTACCCCTAAAAACTGCCGCTTTCCCCTCCCCAAATCGCGGCAAATCTATATAGTGCACACCTTCGGTGGGCAAGGCCCCCCCGGGATTCCCTTTTATTGACGAGAAAACGACATCATGGCCAGGCAGAAGGAGATCAAGCTTTACCGCAACATCGGGATCATCGCGCACATTGACGCGGGCAAGACCACGACAACCGAGCGGGTGCTCTATTACACCGGCCGCAAGCACCAGATCATCGAAGTCCACGACACCAAGGACGGCAAGGCCAGCACCACCACCGACTACCTGGAGCAGGAGCGCAAGCGCGGGATCACCATCCAGAGCGCGGCGGTTTCCACCGAGTGGAAGGGTTACCAGATCAACGTCATCGACACCCCGGGCCACGTCGACTTCACGATTGAAGTGAACCGCAGCCTGCGCGTGCTGGACGGCGCCGTCGTCGTGTTCGACGGCGTTGCCGGTGTCGAACCCCAGACCGAGACCAACTGGCGCCTGGCCAACCAGTACAACGTGCCGCGCATGTGCTACATCAACAAGATGGACCGCATGGGTGCCAACTTCGCCCATTGCGTGAAAGGTATCAAGGAGCGCCTGGGCGCCAATGCATTGTTGTGCCACATCCCCATCGGCAGCCACGACGAGTTTGCCGGCATGGCCGACCTCGTTGCCGGGGAAGCTTATATCTGGAATTCGGATGACAAGGACAGCGTCTGGGAAACCGTGCCGCTCGAATCGCTCCGGGCGCGCTTCAAGTTCGCTTCCAACCAGGACAACGACTGGATCGACCGCATTCCGGAGCTGCGCAAGGAACTCCTCGAGACCGCGCTGGCCCTCAATGAAGATGCGTTCATGGAGTTCATCGAGTCGGGCAAGTTCGACCTGGCGGACCTCAAGCAGTGCATCCGCAAGGGCGCCGTGACCGGCGCGCTGGTTCCCGTATTCTGCGGCTCGTCGTTCAAGAACAAGGGCGTGCAGCAGTTGCTGGACGGGGTCGTCGACTACATGCCCTTCCCGGGCGAGAACGGCGGCATTTCCATCGTCGATCTGGACGGCAAGGTGATCGGCACCCAGGAAGTCAGGGACGACGCGCCGGCGCGCGCGCTGGCGTTCAAGGTCATCAACGACCAGTTCGGCACGCTCACTTTCGTGCGCGTCTACTCGGGCACCATCAAGAAGGGCGACACGCTGCTCAACGTCACCCGCGACCGTAAAGAGCGCATCGGCCGCATCGTCGAAGTCCAGGCCAACGTCACCAAGGACATCGACGAAGTCCGTTCCGGCGACATTTGCGCGTTCGTTTCCATGAAGGAAACGGAGACCGGCGACTCGCTCTCCGATCTGCAGCATCCCGCGCTGCTGGAGCGCATGCGCTTCCCCGACCCCGTCATCAGCGTCTCCGTGGAACCGAAGACGCGCAGCGACATCGACAAGATGTCCACGGCGCTCTACAAAATGGCCAAGGCCGATCCGTCGCTGCGCCTCGAGGTCGACCAGGAAACCGGCCAGACCGTGCTGCGCGGCATGGGCGAACTGCACCTGGAAGTCACCATCGACCGCATGCGCACGGAACTCGGTGTCGAAGCCAACATGGGCCGGCCCAAGGTGAGTTTCCGTGAAGCCTTCGGCAACATGGTCGAGCACATTTACACGCACAAGAAGCAGTCCGGCGGATCGGGCCAGTATGCGGAAGTGAGAATGGTGTTCGAGCCGCTTCCCGCCGGCAGCGGCGTGGAGTTTTCCGATGAAGTGGTGGGCGGCCGCATTCCGCGCGAATTCATTCCATCGGTCGAGCATGCCATCCGCACCGAAAGCAAGCGGGGCCAGGTTGCCGGATACGAAGTCGTCGACTTCAAGGCGCGCCTGATCGACGGCAAGTACCACGACGTGGACAGCTCGGCACTGGCTTTTGAAATCGCCGGCCGCGCCTGCTTCCGCGAATCGCACAGGGCCAGCAAGCCGAAGCTGCTGGAACCGATCATGCGCATCGAAGTGGTGACCGAAGCGGACTACCTGGGCGACATCATCGGCGACGTCAACCGCCGCCGCGGCCAGGTAACCGACCAGGGCCACAAAGGTCTGCAGGCATTCGTGCAGGGCTTCGTCCCTCTCGCGGAAATGTTCGGCTACATCAACTTCCTGCGTTCGGCCACCAGCGGCCGTGGCAACTTCACGATGGAATTCGACCATTACTCCGAAGTGCCGGGCGGCCTGGTCGAGAAACTCATGGAGAAGGAAGTCAAGTAAGCGGCTGCCGGCGGGGATTACTCTCCGGAGAAACTTCTTTCGCCACAGAGGCACCGAGGCACCGAGGAAAAAAGGAGCGGCTGAATTGACGGGAATCACGTATCGCCATTTCTCCGATCTCAGTGGCAATGAGGTTGGAAAGGATGTTCCTTTTTCTGTCATTCCCTGTGCTTCTGTGGTGACTAGGTCTGGTGTAACAAGCATGGGGCGATCGGGGGCGATGCTCCCTGTGCTGTTCGCCGCGGCACTGCTCAGCCCGTTCGCTTCTTTCGCCGATGAAGCCGAAGAACTCAAGGCCTCGATTGTCGTGCGCTGCATTTACCACGCCGGTGAATTCGGCAACCAGCTCGTCGACATTTGCGTGAGGGACGATCTGGCCGCCGCGCAAGCCCTGCGGAAATATCCCGCGGCAATCGTGGATAACTGCGCCGGTCGCATGCAGGACGACGGCTGGACGAGGGTAAAGATGTGCGCCGATGAGGACATGGCAGCCGAGAAAGCGCTTGCCGGGCTCGATCCGCAGCACGGATCGCTGGTCGCGGAGTGCCGCGCGAAAACAGGCCGGTCTGGCTCCGCGAAGGTCAGGGCCTGCGTGGATGCGGCACTGAACAAGGACTGACCGGCAGGTCTTTCGGTCTTCCGGTCCCTCAGCCGCTCAGCGCGTCATCCCTGGCCGAGGTAGGTTTCGCGCAGCGTGCGCTCGATGAAAGCGCGGGCGTCGTCGCGATTGAAGGTTTCTCCGTCGGCAAGCTTCTCGGCGTACTCGAAAAAAGGCACGAAAAGCTGGCCCTGGTCCACGGGCGCCCGCAGGGAAAAATGCCCCCTGCGCTGTCCGATCTCCCGCCATGCGGCGCGTACCTCCGCCCAGAACGGCTCTGTTCTCTCGAAATACTCCCTGCCGGCGCCGAAGTCGTATTCCCTGATGCGTTCGTAACGCGCGACGCCGTATTCGCGCGCGATGAACGGCAGGGCCTGCCGGGGTTTGTTCTGTTCGTCGAGCGCCAGCTTCAGGTTGTTTTCTTCCTGCACCCAGCCGGTCGGCATGATGGTGTGGCGATTGGTGCCTGCCAGCACCTGGTAGTCCTTGCGCACGCTCCACTCGCGGCGCGGCAGCGGCCGCCAGGTCTCGTCGCTGATCCAGGTCGAGTTGCTGTCGCTGTGCTGCCAGCGGCCGCGCGCCGCGTAGCGTGGGGAATCATCGACCTGATACACACTCTGCACCCAGGATCCCGCGCGCTGGTCCCCGGCAACCGGCCGCAGCGTCCACGCGTTCGCGCCGTCGTAAGACAGCAACTGGTCAGCCTGGTAGCGCCATTCCTGGCGCCAGTGGCGTATCACGATGGGATCGCTTTCGCTGCCGTCCTGCTGTACGACGCGCATGACCAGTATGTGCTGCAGGGCGACGAAGTTGCCGCGGTCCTCGCCGACGAACACGTACTCGGTGCCCCAGCTCTGGTAGGGCGCATCGGGTTTCAGGGTGGGGTCGAAACGCAGGATCTCCAGGAAATCGAAGCTGACGCGATAAGGTCCCGCCATCGCAAGGATGGCGCGCCGGTCGCGCTCGAAATCGGACAGGCCAGATTCGCGCAGGCGCGTCCATTCCGCACTGGGCGCGGTATCGAGGGTGACAGGAACGCCCCGGGTGCTGGCGCCGCGCGGCATGAGGCTGCCTTCGCCCAGCGGCCAGGAAAACGTGAACCGGCTTGCTTCAGCAGCCTCCAGGGAACCCGGTTCGTAGGCAAGGGCCGCAAGCGGCAGGAGCAGCAGGAGCAGCAGGGTAATCAGGATGCGGGTCGAAAGCATGGTCGGCACTCGGTTGGTGGGTCAGCACTTCAATTCTAGAGGATAGCCAAATCAGGGGCCAGAAAGCGGGCCGCCAAGCCGTCGTCATGTCCCGACACCTGCGTGACATGACATATGCAACTCGGCTGGCCATCCACGGTCCAACGGGCAGGCTGCAGGAGAGCGCGCAAATCCTGACCATCAACGATTACGAGGAGGCAAACAGCATGAAGTTCAATTCCGGTATTGCAGCAGCGATAGTCCTGAGTTTCGCAGTGGCCGGCCTGACCGCCTGCGAGAAGGAAGGCCCGGTGGAGAAGGCCGGCAAAGCGGTCGATAACGCCGGCGAAAAGGTTGGCGAGACGGTCGAGAAGGCGGGCGAAAAACTGCAGGACGCCGCCAAGGACGCCAAGAAGTAACTCCACGCCAGAAGCAAATAAAACGCGTCGGCGATATCGCCGGCGCGTTTTATTTGTAAGCATCCGCTCTGGTTGAACCTCGGGCTAAACCTTGAACCACGGAGGGTATCCGTGCCCTCCGTGGTGAAAGAGGTTCAGTTCAGACCACCGGTTTCAACCCGAAACCGGTACCGGTCGGTAACTGACTGGCATCGAGAATCCCGCCTGCGCCGAACATGATCGGCGCGTCGATCACGTCGTGTTCGAGCAGATGGGTTCCGAAGGCGCCTTCCTGCGCCACGAGAATATCCCGGGCCGCGTTGGCAATCGTCAGGGCGGCCCGTGTAAGAGTAGCCCAGCCTGATGCCTGCGACCGGTGCTTCGGCGTCATTCCTTCATTCCGCGCCTGCCGGTCCGGCCAGTGCACTTCCATTGTGCACCGGGGCGCAATGATCGCATCATCATGGGGCGTGGGGAAATGCACGCCAGCACGCAAAACGAAATTCTCCTTTGCGGATCAAGACTTCCGGTCGTGGCACGCCGATTGCAAAGCATCAGCCCCGAGAGGGGCGAACTGCGCATCGCTTCTTGTCGTTGTCGGCTAGGGTTCCGGGTTCGCAAGAACCGCCAGGTCCGAGAGCCGACGGTCCTGCCCGAGTGGCGGGGCTCCACGGAGGGATAAAAGCCCGGGAGGTCGAGCGCACTTGCCTCTCATTGGCCCGCTACCGTGGAGATGCCCGATCATGAGCTTCCTGATGCCGTTGTGCCGTCGCTGCGCCGCAGTTGTCGCTGAATTCGTCCGCTCCACTTTGCCGCAAGCGCAGCGCGTGCCGGTGAGGATCGCCCCTGCCAGGAAGGCGCAGAGGAAGTAATGGCGGCCCGCCGCAACGCGCGTCCCGGCCTGTGGACGGTGCGCGGGCCCATGAGCCAGCGCAACTACTGGCTCTTCGCCACCCTCGGGCTGCTGCTCCCGGTTCTCGCCTGGTGGGCGCTCGCCGCCGCTGGCCTGGTGTCGAAACTATTCATGCCCGGCCCCGCCGATGTCTGGGCGCGCGTCCTCAAGTGGGCCGGGGAAGACAACCTGATCGGCGACATGTTCATCAGCATTTATCGCGTCACGACGGGATGGGCGCTCTCCGCCGTCATCGCTCTGCCGCTCGGCCTGCTGATCGGCAGTTTTCGTCCGGTGCAGGCGATGCTGGAGCCACTGACCGATTTCATCCGCTACATGCCGGCGGTGGCGTTCATCCCGCTGGTCATGCTGTGGGTCGGCATCGACGAATCGTCGAAGATCTCCATCATATTCATCGGCACCTTCTTCCAGATGGTGCTGATGGTCGCGGAAGACGTGCGCCGGGTGCCTGTCGCGCAGGTCGAGGCCGCCCAGACCATGGGCGCGGACCGCCGGGAAATGCTGGAACTGGTGCTGCTGCAATCGGCCAAGCCGGCCCTGCTCGACACCATGCGCATCACCATGGGGTGGTCCTGGACCTATCTCGTCGTCGCCGAGATCGTCGCCGCCAACTCCGGACTCGGCTACGCCATCCTCAGGGCGCAGCGCTACCTGCAGACCGACAAGATTTTCGCCGGCATCATCATCATCGGCCTCATCGGGCTGATCACCGACCAGCTCTTCAGATTTGCCCACCGCAAGGCATTCCCATGGATGTACCGGAAATCGTGAGCGCCGCCGCAACCAGCGCGGCGCCGAAGGTCTCCATCCGGGGGCTGTCGAAAGTATTCGGCGAGGGGCCCGTCGCGACCGTCGCGCTGGAAAATGTCGACCTCGACGTCGGCGAACACAGTTTCGTCACGCTCGTCGGGGCCTCCGGCTGTGGCAAGTCGACGTTATTGCGCATCATCGCCGGCCTCGAATTTCACACCGGTGGCGAGATCGTCGCGAACGGCAAGGCCGTGAC